>PMKA01000231.1 GCA_003157575.1 Opitutia bacterium | reverse complement strand
GTCCACTAAATCGAGGCAATCTCATACGGCTTATCCTCCGTTCCAATCAAAAGCCTCTCGACGTATCCGATGGTTGCCGGGGTAAAGAGATCGAGGGCATAGCTATTCTTCGTGTTATGCAGGACGTCGGCGAGCTTCATGGGGTTTTGGAGAGGCTGAGACGAAAGGATGCAGCGCTCGCCTCGTCTTGGCGAGCGACAAGACTACCCCCAGATTCGATCCGCCGGGACCATGTGTCTGGTCTTTTGCCGAAACAAGCCTTCTACCCGGCGGGTTCCTTCCAGCCGGGACTATTCCAACGATGAACCAGTTGATGCAGCGACTCGAGCGACTGGGCTTGATTGCACGAACGCCTGGCCAGGCCCGCTCTATTCAAATCCTCGTTCCTCCCGAAATGATCCCGCCGCTATGAACCGGCATGAAGTGCCAAAGTAACTACGGGAGATCCGAAAGGCGCTGACAGCCTGCCATGCCACAGCCTCGTGCGAAGGCTGGCGCGGCGCCCTCCACAACACCGGTCTTCTGAAAGGCAGGTCGAGAGGAGCGAGCTGACAGAGCCCGACTCAAGCTCACAAGGCGGTTGGTGGCTCACGGCGGTCCCCCCCCAAGCTTTGTTCACTGCTGGGTCCGGCCGATCAGCTCTGCCATGGGATCTCTGATGCCCGTGTCAAATGTCGCCAGTTTCATCCCGTTCGCGCGCGCAACCTGCACAAGGTAGGCGTCCGAGGTCTTCGCTGGGGCCGATGCCCAGGACGGCAGCCGCGGGGACGGGGCGGCATCGACAAACCCGCCTGCGTTTTCCTTCAGCGACGCCAAAGCCCCGGCCGCCTGCGACAGGTTGTAGCCAAACACCTGCATCGACACGCGCAGAAAACCCAGCTCGGAATGGGCGCACGTCCACAGACTGACGCGGCCTGTCCGCTTCGCCCAGGCGTGAAAGTCGGCGTGGTGCGGGGAGCCGGTGTGCTCCCATGCAAGCAGCGCGTTGACGTCGAGAAGGTATTTCACGGGAAATCGGCGAGCGCCGCGCGGATCTCCTCGTCAGTCACCGGGCGTGCGCCGCCCGCAGCGTTATAGGAAAGTCCCGACACCGGATGATTCCGCCGGACGATTCTGGCAGGCTTCCTTTCATCTTCTCCGAGCGCAGCCTTGCGCAGGTAGGCGGAAACCGACGACCTGGCCGCCCGGGCGTTGGCCCGGATGCGCTCCGCCGAGTGAGGGTCCACCTTGAAGCTCAGAACCGGCATGGTATTACTTTAATACCTGCTTCTCATCGATGCGTCAAGCCTCGTGTCGAAGCCCGCCGCACATGGCGGGCGGCAATCCCAAAGGCGGCGGCGCACACCGTTCCCAATCAGAAAGGCTCGCTTTCGGCAGGGGCAAGCAGGCGCCGGATTGCCGGCGCTTGTCTACTGGCGTTCGGATTTTGCCCGTCGGAGTTCGCGCAGGGCGCCGGCGGCGATCCAGCGGGCGGAGGGGGAATCGAGACGATGGATCTCTTCCGCCTCGGCAATCGCCAGAACGCGCAGGCGGGGGTTGCGCTTGCCGATCTGGCGCAGCGCCCAGTTGACCGCTTTCTTCACGAAATTCCGTCCGTCGACCGCCTCGCGCCGGATCAGAGGGAAGAACCCAACGAAGACCTCGTCCGGCAGCTCCTTCCGGTGCACCGCCATCCCCGCCATCAGCACGAAGCCGGCCCGCCTCACGAACTCGGCGCGCCGCCCGCTCCACGCCTTCGCCTTCTCAATCGCGAAAGGCGTGCGGTCGAACAGGACGCAGCAGCAGGCGTCCGTGGCGGCCCAGTTGTCGGAGTCGCGCACCCATCGCTCCATCTGGGACCGGGTGACAGCCTTTGGATCGTCAGCCAGCGCGGCAACGATCCGCGCCTCATGGACGCCCGTCTCCCACAATTCCAGCGCGAGTTCATGTTCGCGGCGATGGGCGCGGGCCAGCGCGCGCAACACCGGAGCGCGAACGCCGAGCAGTTCGCCCCTGGGCGTGATCCCGAAACGGCGCTGTCCCTCGGCGTCGCGCGGGCTGGCGAGCGTGCGCAGGTGCGCGAGGATCTCCGCGGAAGTTTGCATCCTAAAGACCGAGGTTGAAGCACGTCACAGAGGGCACGGAGCCTAGGAACGAGGACCCAGGGAGACTGCTGGAGATGTTCGCGCTTTGCCCGGTTATTTCACCTCGCGGGAGAATCCTGAAATTCAGTTTCCCCGCTTCAATTCTCTTTGTGCTCATGCCTTGCCTCTGTGTGCTATGTGCGAAATTGCTGATCTTAGGGTCGCGTTCGCGAGCGCCGCGCCCGGACCGCGGCGGCCAGACCGGCCAGCACAGGGATTGTCTTCTCGAGCGAGAGGCAGGGATCGGTGATGCTTTGTCCGTAGACCAGCGGCCGCTTGTGGCAATCCTGCGCGCCGCCGAGCAGGTTGCTTTCGATCATGACGCCGCAGATTGTGCGCTCCCCCGCAGCGAGCTGCGCCGCGATCTCCCCGGCCACGGCGGGCTGCGCGTCGGCGTTCTTGCGGCTGTTGGCATGGCTGCAATCGATCACGAGGAGGGGAGCCAGGCCGGCGCCATTCAAAAGACCGGCGGCGGCGCGGACCGGCTCCGCGCCGAAATTCGGGCCGCTGGCGCCGCCGCGCAGCACGAGATGGCCGCTGTCATTGCCCGCCGTGCCGAGCACTGCGGGCGCCCCGTCCTTTGTGAGCGACGGAAACCAGTGCGCATGCCGTGCGGAGAGTATGGCGTCGACCGCCACCTTCACATTGCCATCCGTGCGGTTCTTGAACCCGACTGGCATGGAAAGCCCCGAGGCGAGCTCCCTGTGCACCTGGCTTTCGACGGTCCGGGCGCCAATCCCCCCCCAGCTCACGAGCTCCGCGTAATACTGGCCCAGGATTGTGTCGAGAAACTCGGTGGCCACGGGCAACCGCCGCGCGGTCAGGTCGATCATCAGGCGCCGGGCGATTCGCAGACCCTTGTTGATCTGGAAACTGCCGTCGAGATCGGGATCGTTGATCAGTCCCTTCCAGCCAACCACGGTGCGGGGCTTCTCAAAGTAGACCCGCATGACCACGAACAGCTCCGCCGCATGTCGCGCCGCCAGTTCGCACAAGCGTTCCCCGTATTCACAGGCCGCAACCGGGTCGTGGATGGAGCACGGTCCCACCAGCGCAAGCAGGCGGTCGTCGCGCCCCGACACGATGTCCTCCACTGCGCGACGGCTTTGGGCCACGAAATCCGAGCCTGCGTCGTCGAGGGGAAGTTCCCCGGCGAGCGCCGCGGGGGAGATGAGCGGACGGACGGCGCGGATCCGCAGGTCGGAAGTGGGTAAACGGGGCATGGGATGATCGGAGAACGCTTTTCACAGAAGCAAACGAAGGGAAGCGAGACGAGAATCTTCGCCTGAATCCGTTGTATCCGTTTCCTTCGTTGCCTCCCGCGAAATCGTCTCGGGTTTGGTTGCAGCAGATGCCACGTCAGGACGACACTATCTGCCGGGCCTGATCCACCGCTGTCGTGGTGGCCAGCGGAGGCAGCGACTCGAAACCGGGCAGCGCCAGCCGCCGGGCGCGGGCGTGAAGGCTGAGCGTCAGGAGCGACGCGACGTCGGATTGCGCCGCGCCTGCGCCCAGGCGCGCGGCCAGTTCGGCGGGCACGAGCGCCTGCGCGGGAGGGAGGACTTGTTTCTCGACGAGGAAAAGGGTGAGGCAGGCCCCGAGCGCCTCGATATAGTCGAGGAGATTTTGCGGCGGCTCATAGGCCATGCCCTCCCCGACAGGAAAGGCCTTGAACTCCATGAAAGCGCGCCATTGCGCGTAGAATTCCGCAAGCGCCTTGTCGGCGGTCGCCGGAGTCCAGCGAAGTGTGAATGTCTTGCGCATGCGGAATTTCTTCACTTCCCAGAGATTCAGGAGCAATTCGAAGGCCTCGTCCTTATGCCAAAGGGCGCCGGTGAACACGTAGTCGAACCCGTCTCCCGAGGTTTCCACGAGCTGCCGCACGTTGTCGTGGGTCCATTCGGCGTTGAACAACCCGTAATGTTCCCGTCGCAAGGTGGCGACGGCTGCGATCCCCGTCCAGCTCGTGCTGAAGGAAAGGGTCTCGGCGAGCCAGAGGGGGATGCCCCGCGAAAGCCGGCCAAGTTCCTCCTCGGGCCGTTTCATCACCTCCGCAAAATCCGCCAGCCCGGGCACCGCCAGCTGCGCAAACGCCACACGGCGGAGATTCTCCGCCTTGCTGGGAAGCAGCCCGCCCATGTCCTCCAATCCGTAAAACCAGATGGGTTTGCTGATGCTCGCCATCTCGATCTTCCGGGGCTGAGCGGCGTCAGGCGGGCCTCCGGCCGCGCTGCCGGCTTCGGGAGACGCCCCCGGGGGCGTCCCATCGGCGCCAAGCGAAATCATGTCGGCGATCACATTTGAAAACCCGAACAGCCGTTCCTGCAAATCAGGCCGGTTGAGGGCGTAGAGCAGGTCGAGAACATGCTGTGCGGGCTCGGGCTCCCGAACGGCGATGTAGGCCTGCAGCAGACTGAAGCCCGTCGCCGGACCGTGACGTTGCGCATCGTAGTGCGGCGCGACGAGATCGATGACCTGCCGCGGACATCCGTTGGCGGTGAGTTCACCGGAGATGCTCACAAGGACGTCCGCGCGATCGCCGGCGACGGCAAGCACCTCCTCGTAGATGGCCACGGCGCCGGCGGGGTCCTTGCGGGCGAACGCTTCGCGCGCATCCTTGAGGCGCCCCAATACTCCGCCGGCGGCGGATGGGGCAGGCTCCTCGGGAGCGGGCGCAGGGGCCGCAGTCTTCTCCTCCGGAAGCCGGACGTCGGCCCGGGGCGCCGGAGCCGGCACGGAAACGGATTTCCCCTGCGCATGGGGCGGGCGCACGGGGCGTTGAGGAACAAACCGGTCGAGTAATCCCATGAAGCCAGGATGAAAAGCAGGCGCAGCCCGCACGCGACGAAAAATTTCGCCCGGGAATGCGGCGGGGCGTCGCGCCGCTCGCCGAATTCCTAGCGGTGCTCGATCAGCTCGTCTCCCGGAAAGCGCACTTTCTTCGCGACGGCATATTTGTCGTCACCGGCCCGATAGCCGAGCGCGCATACGTTTGTCGTTCCGTACCCCTTGGCGGCCAGTCCCAGGATCTCGTCGTATTTCGCGGGGTCGAGGCCCTCGATCGGGCAGGCGTCGACGCCGAGCAGCGCCGCCGAGGTCAGGAGATTGCCCAGGGCGATGTAGGTCTGCCGGGCGGCCCATTCCTTGACCCAGGCGCTCCGCGGACCCTTCACGAGATCGCCGACCATCATGTCGTAGTACGGTTGGAGGGCATTGCGCGGAGTGGAACGCGTCTCGGAGATCAGGTTGATAAATCTCTCAACATCCGCCTCGGTGATGGCGAGCTTGCGCGCAAAGACGACGAGATGCGAGGCATCGGTGATCTGCGGCTGGTCCCAGGACACCGGGCGGAGTTTCTTCCGCAGCTCCGGATCGGCGACGACGACAAAGCGGTACGGCTGCAGGCCATAAGAGGAAGGGGAAAGCACGAGCACCTGTTCGATCGCCGACCAGACGGCGGCGGTGATCTTCGCCGACGGATCGAATTTTTTCGTCGAATACCGCCAGTGAAGCCGTTCCAGAAGCGTTTTTGTAGATATCGTCTCCATAGCAGCGCTCTTATTGCCTGCTTTGCAAAAAAACGCAAACGGGCGAAGCCTGCTTACGGGCCCTGACGACGTTTGTTCGCACCCGGGACCGTGATGGTCTGCGGGGCGGCGGGAGCTTGGCTGGAACCCGCGGGCGAAAGCACAGGCGGCGGCCGCGGCGCGGTTCTTGCGGGCGGGGGCGGGCTGCCGCCCGAAAAGATGACCACGAGCGCAATGATCACAACGGCCAGGGCCGCCGCGCCTGCCGGAACATAGCGAACCCAGGGCGGACGGGACTGCCACAATTCGATCGAAGCGATCATCCTTCCCGCCTCTGCGTGCCGGGGGTCGCGTTCGAGGAGCATCCGCCACAGGCGCAACGCCCGCGGATAGTCGCCCTCGCGGGTGACCAGGGCCGCCAGCGCATGAAGCTCGACCAGATTCTCGGGTGCGGTCTCCTCGGCGACAAGCAACGACTGCGCCGCACGCATCTTCCCTCGACGCGAAAGATCAAGCGCCTTCAGCAGACGCAGGCAGGTCAGAATCGGCGCCTCGGGAGATCCGTTCATGACAGTGGTCCGGATATGCGGACGAATGCCGCGGGGTCAATGAATTGTCTTGTGTGTGCCGGCATGCGTGCAGGTGAAGCGTGCAAAATTCGCGTCAGGCGGCCAGCCCGGAGCCGTACCCCCGGCGGGCGAGTTCAGCCACCCTCCTCGGCAGCATGTTTTGAAGCTGGAAAACAACATTCTTCAGGCCGACCAGATCGTTGACGGCAACGCACCCCCGTCCTTCCTGAAGAAGAGCGCCGGCCTTCGCCTGGTCGCGCATCAGCAGGCGGCTCCGTCCGAGGCTCTCAAAATACTCGATCCAGAAGACCGGCCGGCGGTAGAGGGTCGTTGCATAGACGTCGGCGATCTCCTCGATCTTCTTCTTGAGGCGGTCCTCATTCTTGTCCGCCACGATGGAACGCACCTGCTCACGCAGCTTCTGGCCCCGGGCCTTCTCCTCCTCCGTGCCGTCCCGCGCAACGAGCCGGTCGAGGTCCGCCAGCCAGTTCTCCGCCTCCCGGACGCTCGCAGGCCAGGCCACCCTGGCGGCAACATCGTCAAGCGCGATCTTGAATTCGATCAAGTCCCTGTCGACCTTCAGCAAAGCGTCAAAATCCGCGCCATCGCCCATCGACCGGCGTTCCAGGTTCCTCATCATCCCGGAGGTCTCCAGCTGCCGCAGAATCTCGACCGCATCGCGCTCGCCGGCCTCTTCGAGCCCCTGTTTGAGATCGGTCAGGCGCGCCAGTTCACGATTCCATTCCTGCCGCAACACGGCGATGTCGGGCTGGCGCACCTTTCCCCCCAGGTTGATCCTGGCCGGGAACTCCTCGTCCAGCAGCGGCACATAGGCCACAACCGTGAGCAGCCGCGAGGCGTCCATGCGCATGGTCACCTCGACTTCGCTGCCGGCAGGAAGATCGCGGTCGATCTTGTCAGGCGTGATTTCGAGCGCGCCGATGAGGATGTTCCGGTCCGCCAGCTCGCGGTTTCCCTCCACCACAGGAATCTTCACCACGCTTCCCGATTCTCCCTTCCGCAGTCCCACCGTGGTCCGGTAGGAACGCTTGTGCTTGGCCGGCAGGCCCTGTCCTTTGGTGAAATGGACGCCGACCTTGTTGTCCGACATCGCGACACCCATGTTATTGATGATCGGCTGCTCCTCGACGATCACACCGATGGTGTAGTTGAACTGGTCGGGGGCGGTGAGGCAGAGGTTGCCGGCCGGATCGCGCACCTCGATCCGGAACGTGTTCTGGATCTCGCGTTCCGCCCGGACGGTGAATTGAAAGGAACCGTTCTCCTTGAGAGGGGCCTTTCCGCTGCGCCATTTCGACTGTACATTGACGACTTCGACCGAGTAGCCGGCAGGAGTCGCCGCAGGCACGGCGACTTTCCCTCCGATCAGCGGCTCAGAATCCGCTCCCACCGGCCTGTAGAACAATTCGACGTGGAGAAGGGTCCTTGTCGACGGCGCCGAAACCGATCCGGGCGCCAGCCGCTGGCTCCCCGCAAAGATCGCCGCACCGCGGGCCACAACGGTCAGCGGATCGACGCCGACATCAAACGGAATGCGGAGCTGTTCCTTCACCAGCTCCCGGAAATACGGGGCCAGGGTGGGCCCGCCGACGAAGACCATCTTCTCCACCGCCGACGGGTCGACGCCCTTTTCCGACAGGACGCGTTTTGCAATTTCGACCGCCTTCAGCACGCTCGGCTCGGCGATTTGCGCAACCTCCCGGCGGGTGAGCTGGGTCTCGAACAACACGGGTTCGCCGGCGCCCCGGCGCAGCGCCGCCTCGAGCGCCGTCGTCTCCTTGTACGACAGCTCGATCTTTGCCGTCTCCGCAGCCGCCTTGAGACGCAGAAGGTCGTGCTTGCAGGCGGCGGAACCGCGCTCCAGATCGCGAATCCCAAGCTGCTCCTTCACCCGCGGGATGAGCAGCTGCTCCACAATCGCCCAATCGATGTCGGAACCGCCCAGCAGATTGTCGCCGCCGTGGTTCGCGACGACCATCGTGCCGTCCTCGGAGCGGATCAGCGCCGCGTCGAACGTGCCGCCGCCGAAATCGAAGACCAGCCAGTAGGCCTTGGCGTCCAGCTTCTGGTGCCCGTAGGCCAGCGCCGCGGCCACGGGTTCCTGCAGCAGCAGCGACGTCTGGAACCCGGCCAGCTCCGCCGCCCGTTTCGTGGCATCGCACTGGTGGAGCTCGAACGCCGCGGGCACGGTGAGCACGGCCGCCGAGATCTCCTCGCCTTTTCTCTGGGCCACGTCGCCGCGGAGAGCCTTCAGCACCTCCGCAGAAAGCTGCTCCGGGCTCATCCGCCGCCCGCTCGCCCGGAACTTGTATTCGTAACCGGTGCCCATCCGCCGCTTGAACTCGAGAAACACATCCTCCTCCGCGCGCTCGTCGGCCATCTTCGAGCGGGCGTTCTGGCCGACCCAAAGATTTCCCTTGCCGCTGATGAAGACGGCGGACGGCGTTATATCCGATTCAAGATTATTCTTGATGACCTCCGTCGTCGTCCCCGTCACCACCGCGATGGTGCTGTTGGTCGTTCCCAGATCGACTCCGTAATCGACGGTCGTCCTGCTCATGAAGCCTTCTCTCCGGAACCGGCCGGCGTGCCCACGACAACCTCTCCGACCTGCACCAGGCGGTTCTTCCACATCACGGTCGGCCGGACCGTCTCCACAATGGTGTCGCGGGTGACACCCGTCGCCGGCTGGAAGGTCAGCACCTTGACCGGCAGACCGGCATCGTAGGGCTGGTTCACCCAGTCGTTGATTGAAAGTCCCATCTGCTTGAGGACGTCCATCGCGCCCTCAATGTGGCGGTGGACACGTTTCATTTCCTCGCGCGGTTCGCCGGTCGCTGGATCGACCGTCTTGCCCATCGCCCGCCAGATCTGCGTCGCCAGCCCTCCAAACGCGACGGCCAGCTCCTCGGCGTCGCCGGCCGCCGGTTCCTGTGTCGCCGCCGCGGGCGCCGCAGGCTGCTGGTCCCGCAATTTCACCTCCAGGCGGCGAAGCGCGGTCAAGGCCTCGTCCACCGGAAGTTCAGGAAAACGGGCCTGTTTCCGCGGATCACGGGCGAAGATCTGCGCAAGGAGGGTGTGGCTCATGGTCTATTCGCGCTGCACCGCCTCGATGAGCTGCTGGAAGATCACCGCGTTCCAGGTGTCGGCAACCACATAGGAGTCGGAGAGCCACGGATTGAGCGTGCTGGACAGGGAAAGCTGGCCGTCCTCGACCTTGTATTCCAGGGCAGAATACGCCACGAGCTCGTCCCGGGCGCCAAAACGCGCCGGGGACGCGAGGACCATTCCCTTGGCCTTCACGGGCGTTTCGCCGATGAGCACCTCCTCGCCGCGGCGGATCGCCGCCACAAGCCGGTCGACCAGATCCGGGACGAAGAAAAAGTAGATCGCGTCAAGTATCCGCGCATAATCCTGGGCCGTGTGGTCCGAAGGCGCCAGCAGGTTGGTGCGGTTCAGTTCGACCTCGGCGCCGCCGGTTGTCCGCCAGGCGATGACATGGGTCGCTCCCGACAGGCCGCCGCCGCCCTCGCTTTTGTGCCGCAGGCCCGCGAGATCTGCCGCGGCCGTCCACCGCCCGTTGAAATCGATGCCCTGCGCGTTGATTTGAAGGACGTTGGCCGCCGCCGCCAGCCGCAGTTCCTTTCCCTTCCGCGTCTCGAACTCGTTTTGCAGTTTCGCCCGGTCGTTCTCCAGGGAAAGGCGCCCGGCGGGGCTGCAGGGCAGCTCCATCGCCGTGGCAAAGGCGTTCGCTGCAAACGTGAAATTGTCGTTCTCCCTGTAGATCCCGAAGGCGAGATCCTTCAGCATGCCCGCAACCCGGTCCGAAAATGCCGCGCGCGAGGCCTTGCCCAGTTGGAGGCCCGGCAGGGCGGGGATGACGTGGTCCTTGAGCAGAGCGTAGTCCTTCTCGTAATCCGACATCTCGATCTCATCCGCCATCGGACCCAGCCGTCTCTCCGGGACGATCCGGTGCTGGCCCGAGATCGCGTTGCCGTGGACGATCCTGTAGGTGTCCGACAGCCGGAGCTTCAGTTCAGGCGTCGTCTCCATGCCCACCAGATGGAGGAGCGCGGGCAGACAGCCGCAGTCGTCCCCGGTCCGCCGTTGATAGGACACGACACAATTGAGGGCGGTGTCCGCCACGCTCTGCGAGATTTCGCGGTAATACTCCGCCGTCCGGCCGCATAGGATCTCGATCAGATGCAGGTCGTCGTCGTTGGCGCGGATGAGCGCCAATGCTTCCGCCAGCTCGTTGGTGTCGTCCGGCGACTCCCTGTTTTTCGACTCGTTGATGCGGGCGTCGATCCGGCGGGCGATGGGCGCCGCGCGGGTCTCCAGAGCCCGGCGCGCGTCTGTATTGCCGCCGTGGATATGCATCACCAGCGCGGCGTGGAGGCCGCCGCGGGCGGCGCGTCCCTGTTCTCCGTGGCCCAATGCGAGCGCGGCGCAGATCTTCCCGAGGGCGTCCGGCACCGTCGTCCGCATCTGCCCGACCATTTCCATCGGAATCCGCGCGTCGGCGAGCGCGGTCACCCGCGCCCGAAGCCGCGCCCAGATGGCTTCATCAACACGAATCCGGTCCCAGGAACGGATCGCCTTCAGCCAGAGCTGGGCCAGATCCTGGTCGGCGGGAGATTCGAGACGGTCCAACTCCAGCGCCTGATGGTGGTACAGGACCGCAAGGTTGTGCAGGGCGACCGGCCCGTTGTCGATTGCGAGATCCTCCCAATACTCGATGACCTGCTGTGTCTCACCCTTTGCAAGCAGGCCTGTGGCGATGTCGGCGGGGTCGTCCTCGGGATACTTTTCGGGCCAGAACCAGAACAGCTCGTGGACCAGCCGCGTCTCGGGCTCCTTCAAGACCTGCGAAACCGCCCGGAGTTCATCGACGGTCAGCGCCTTCTCCGGCGCGAAGGACCAGTGCTCCGTTGCACCGCCCAGCTCCGCGGAGAGCTTCAGCTGATCGATCCTCTTCGCCACTTCGCGCGGCCCCGCCAGAACTTTGAGCCCTGTCATCCGGAAAGGATTCTCCTGATAAAGCTGCGGCGTCGCGATCTACAGCAGCGTCGCGCACAACGGAGGAAAGAACGTCGAAACGTTCTGGGCGGCAGCAGCGGCAGGGCGGAGTTGTTCAGGCATGGCAGGGGGGAGATCGGCTCTCCTCTCAGGAAATACGAACGGAACCAATGTAAAATAGGTTGTGCTGGAATGTCCATCGGACAATGCAGGCAATCTTCACCCCCTCCGGGGGCATCTTGTTTCCCGTTTGACCCCCGGACACAGGCGGGTACTTAGCCCGGATGCTTCACGCTCTGTCTGGGAATTCGGCCGTTCCCCACGTTTTTATCCCTAAAGACCGCCTTTTTCTAAGGGAACCCTCCTATCCGGTCGGATTGGCGAGCCGCATCCACGGCATGGCGTTGGGACGGAACTTGCGCGACATGGCATGAACCGGGTCTTCATCAAAACCTACGGCTGCCAGATGAACGAACGCGACAGCGAGGCCGTCGCGGCCATGCTGCGCGCGCGTGGTTACCGCATCGTCGGACGGGAGGATGAGTGCGACATCCTCCTGCTCAACACCTGCAGCGTGCGCGATCTCGCCGAGCAAAAGGCCATCAGCAAGGCGGGCAGCGCCTCCGCCCGGAAGAAGACCGACGCGCGCTTCGTGCTCGGGATATTGGGCTGCATGGCCCAGAACCGCGGGGCGGCCCTGCTCGACCAGCTGCCCGATGTCGACCTGATTGTCGGCACGCAGAAGTTTCACCAGGTTCCGGGTTACCTCGACAATCTGCGGGCGGCCCGCGAGGCCGGCATTCCCCTCGGAAACACGATCGTCGACGTGGCCGGCGAGGCGGGCTCCCAGAACGCCATCCGCGATCACGTGCTCGGCGAACATCCGGTCACCGCGTTCGTTTCCATCCAGCAGGGATGCGACATGGCCTGCACCTTCTGCATCGTACCGAAAACGCGCGGCGATGAGCGCTCCCGCCCGATGGACGACATCGTCGGCGAATGCCGCGGGCTTGTCGGATGCGGCGTCCGCGAAATCACGCTCCTCGGCCAGATTGTCACGAGCTACGGCCGGCACGATCGCGCGGCGCCGGGGGGAGCCACGCCCTTCGTGCAGCTGCTCGAGCGCGTGCATGCGATCGACGGCCTCGCCCGCATCCGGTTTACCTCGCCGCACCCGATCGGATTCAAACGCGATCTCGTGGAGGCGTACGCCCGGCTGCCGAAATTGTGCTCCTGCATCCACCTTCCCCTGCAGTCGGGCAGCAACCGCATGCTCCGCGCCATGCACCGGCCCTACACCCGCGAACGGTATCGGGAGATTGTCGACGCCTTGCGCCAGGTCCGCCCGGACCTGCATTTCTCAACCGACGTCATCGTCGGTTTTCCCGGCGAGACCGAGGAAGATTTCGCACAGACCCGGGAATTCTTCGAGGCTGTGAACTACGACATGGCCTATGTCTTCAAGTATTCGATCCGCAGCGGCACGGCTGCGGCCGACATGCCGGGCCAGGTGCCGGAGGAGACCAAGGAGGCGCGCAACCAGGTCCTGCTCCGCCTGCTGGAACGGAATTCCCTGCGCAGAAACCAGGCTCTGGTGGGCACCGTCCAGGAGGTTCTCATCGAGGGGCCTGACAGGAAGGGATTGAGGTTCATGGGCCGCACCAGCGGCAATCGGACGGTCCATTTTGCCTGCGGCGCAGACCGTATCGGCGCGCTGGCACCGGTCCGGATCGAGCGCGCCACAAGCAGCGTGCTCTACGGCTCCCTGGCCTGAGGGGAGAAACGGCAGGCTTGATCGTCCGGGATGATTCGGGTCTTGTGGGGAACGCGAACAACCTTATGTCCCTTTCCCTCGCCACGCTGCTCCCCGGTCTTTTTCTCGCCATCCTCGGCATCCTGCTCGCGCTGAATCTCCCGTTGGTCGTCGCCACGCTCAAGGGCCTTCCGAGGTCGTCCGTCGCGTCGCTCGTGCTTTTCGGCGGCGGCGTGCTCTGGTTTCTTTTTATCGTTGGCAACATGCGGGAGGCCGATCGCATCATCGGCAGTTCCAACGCCCCATGGGTCGTCGGCTTCGCCGCGCTGGGCGTCCTCTCGATGAAGTATGTCCCGGATTTTCTCGCGGTGCGCGGACTCAGCATCCTCGTCCTGCTTTCCGCCTGGCCCCTTCTTCATGCCGCCTTCATGAAATACGGCGCCCCGCAACGTCTCTTCATGGTGACCTTCGTCTTTGTCGCGATCGTCGCCGCCCTTTATCTGGCCGCGGTGCCCTACCGGCTGCGCGACTTTTTCCAGTGGCTGTTCGGCCGGCCCGAGCGAGCCCGCGCGTTTGGAGCAGGATTGCTCGCCTACGGTTTCGTGCTCATCGTCGTGGCGTTCACCTATTGATCCAACCCCGTCCCGTCATGTTACCCGCGCTGAAAGAATTCCGCGGCCTGTTGTTGATCGTCGCCGGCCCCACCGGCACCGGCAAGACAACCCTCATCGAGCGGCTGGTCGGCAGCCACCCCGGGGTTGAGCGCATTGTGACCTGCACTACCCGCCCGCCCCGGGATCGGGAGCGACAGGGCGTGGACTACTTCTTCCTGGGCGACGCGGAATTCGACGCTTCGCTGGCACAGGGCGAATTTCTCGAATGGGCTCAGGTGCACGTCTACCGCTACGGCACGAAGAAGAGCGCCGTCTTCGACCGTCTTGCGCACGACACCGACCTGGTGGTCGCCGTCGACGTCCAAGGCGTGCAGGCCTATCGCAAGGCTTTTGCCGGAGATCCGGCGATGCGGGACCGGCTGGTGACGGTGTTCATCATGCCGCCCGATTTGCAGACGCTCAACGACCGTCTGGTGGGGCGGGGGCAGGATTCGCCGGAACAGATCAAGCGGCGCCTGAAGACCGCTCTGTTCGAGATCGAGCAGTGGGCGGATTTCGACTACTGCATCGTGACAGGATCGAAGGACGAGGACTACGCCCGGCTCGGGTCCATCTGGACCGCTGAAAAATGCCGGGTTTCCCGTCTGCGTCCGTCAAACCGCCCGTAGCGGGCGCGAAGCGGTCCGGGGCAACCTGTATTCTTCCTGGCGCGGCATCCTCGCCGCATACGCCCCCGGGTGAGGCGCGCCGAGGGTGCCGCGTCTCCAGGCAGCAGCCCGGGCAACCGCGCCGTTGTCGGTGCGAAAGACCCAGAATTACGCGTCGATCTGCGGTCGGTCGGGGGCGGGCCAGTCGAGATGGAAGAAACTGCCGCGCGGCTGGTCGATCCGCTCGTAGGTGTGGGCGCCGAAGTAGTCCCGCTGCGCCTGCAGAAGATTGGCCGGCAGACGGGCCGCCCGATAGCCGTCATAGTAATTCAAGGCCGAGCTGAACGTGGGCGCCGGAATCCCGTACTGCGCGGCGAGCGCCACGACTTTGCGCCAGTTTGCCTGCGCATCCCTGATGGTCTTGTTGAAATAAGGATCCAGCAGAAGATTGGCCAGGCGGGGACCGCGACCGTAGGCCTCGGTGATCTTTTGAAGGAACACTGCGCGGATGATGCATCCACCGCGCCAGATCTGTGCGATTGAGCCGAAATCGAGCGTCCAGTTGAATTCCTTCTGGGCTTCGCGCATGAGCTGGAAGCCCTGGGCATAGGAACAGATCTTCGAGCAGTAGAGCGCATCGTGGATCGCCTGGATGAGCGCCTTCTTTCCGCCGGCGTATTTCTTCGCCCCCGGACCTTTCAGAATCTTCGATGCCGCCACGCGCTCCTCCTTGATTGCGGACAGGCACCGGGCGAAGACCGCCTCGGCCACCGTCGGCGCAGGAACACCCATGTCGAGTGCGTTCACACTGGTCCATTTGCCG
>PMKA01000404.1 GCA_003157575.1 Opitutia bacterium | reverse complement strand
TGCGTCATCAACCTTTCGCCGGACAAACCGCAGGTCTGGCGCGAGATGGCGCGCGTGCTGAAACCGGGCGGGCGTGTGGCGGTGTCCGACATTGCATTGCTCAAACCGTTGCCCGCTGAGGTGCTCACGATCGTCCAGGCGCTTGTGGGTTGCGTTGCCGGTGCTGTGCTTGCCAGCGACACAGAATGCGCGGCGCGGGAAGCCGGATTGACAGACATCGTCCTCAAGTCCAAGCCTGAATACGTCGAGGTCATGACTGATTGGGAAGATCCGCTTTACCATAAAATTGTCGAACATCTGCCGAAGGGCGCGAAACCTTCCGATTACATTAGCAGCCTGGAGGTGATCGCCAGCAAAGCCACCTCTGCCGTGAACTACTCGCCAGGGGTGAACGAATTGGTCGCGCTCGGTGCCGCCGTTGCCGCGAACTGTGAACCGTGCCTCAAATACCACTATCAGAAGGCGCAGCAGTTCGGAGTGTCGAAAGCCGACATGGCGCATGCTTTGGAAACGGGCGCCAAAGTGAAGGATTCGCCCCATCAGGCGATTTTGCGACTAGCGGACCGGTTGACTGGCAGCGCGTTGAGCAAGCCGGCAGATTCCAGCGATCCATGTTGCGGATCGCAGGGTGCGAGTGAGCCGCAGAATGGTGGGAAATGCTGTAGCTAAGAGATTACCTCAAGCGATGGGGGGACGACATGATCGCAAAGGAACATGGAGAAGCAAAACAACAAGGCTGCCCTCAAGCTCACTCAGGTGACAGCACTCTATGTCGGCTCTGTCCTCGGGTCTGGAATTCTCATCATACCGGGGATCGTCGCAGAGGCCGCAGGCCCCGCGTCTCTTGTTGCATGGGGCATCATGGCTATCCTCGTCTTTCCGATGGCCCTGACGATGGGGTTGCTATCGGCACGCCACCCGGATTCCGGAGGCGTCGCACACTTTGTTACTCTGGCGTTTAGCCCCGGGCTGGGCTCGCTGGTAGGATGGTTTTTCCTCATGTCCGTCGTTGTCGGGGCTCCCGTGCTCGCGCTTACCGGCGCCGGCTATTTCTGTTCCGCTTTCGGTATGGGCGACGTCTCTCGACTTGGAATCGCGTCGGTCATTCTGGTTGCTGGTCTCGCGATCAACCACCTCGGAATGCGCGTGACCGGCGGGGTTCAGACCGCTGTCGTCATCTGCATTCTTGTTGTGCTCGCGGTCACCGTCGGAGGCGGGTTCTCCAAGGTTGATCCCCAGAACTTCTCGCCCTTCCTGCCGAACGGCTGGGGGAGCGTCGGATTCTCAGCGACGATCCTTTTCTGGTGCTTCATTGGATGGGAAGCGGTCTCTCATCTCGCCGACGAGTTCAAGGACCCTGCGAAAGCGGCGATCCGCGGCACCCTTATCGCCGCCGTGATCGTCGATATCATCTATCTCGCCACCGCCTTCGTCGTAGTCGGCTCGGCGAGCTACGGCCCCGGCATCTCGGAGGTTTCGCTCGTCCATGTGATCAAGATTACATTCGGCGAATATGGCGCGCGCATCGGTGGGGTGGCCGCCCTTTTCGTATGCGTCGCGCCCGCGATTGCCTATATCGGAGCCGCCGCGCGACTCGCCTCATCGCTCTCGCGGAGAGGCTATGCGCCGAAGTTCATGTCCCGGATGTCCGCAAAGCGTGGAACCACCTCGGGCGGGCTTCTATTTCTCGCCGCATGCTTTCTCGTGCTCCTGGTGATGTTCAACTCCAGGCTCGTGTCGATGAACACCCTCATCCAGATACCGAACGCGACGTTCATCCTGACCTACCTCGCGGGCAGCGCCGCAGGGCTGCGTCTCCTGAAAGGCAATCGCGTCGGGACCGTTGCGAGCCTCATCTCGCTCGTCATGACTGCGGCGATCATCCTCTTTGTCAAGTGGACGGCACTCTATGCTGTGGCTATCGCTCTAGTCTGGTTGGTCTTTGCGTTGAAGGCTCGCGCGGTCAGGGGCGCGGGCTAAAGGGTGCGCGTCTCCGCCTCGCGCGCGAACCATTGGNNGTTCCGGCCCAAGACTTCGTCGCGGATCACGGCGTGAAGAGCGTCATCGGAGCCGGGGCAGGTTACAAGCACCACCCCACGCTTCTTATCCTTTTCACCTTTTGTGCCGAGCCTGCCGATCCGGCGCTCGGGGGACCGATACATGGGCTTGTCGAAGCGTTCCGGACAGCCACGGAGCCGCTCGTCCAAGCCGGCGCGATCTTCGCGCAGCTATAAAACCAGCGGAAGACAACTTGGAACACAACCTGCACTGCAATTCAAACTGCCGGTGAACGGCTGCTCAAACTGCGCGAGAAAGCCGGGAGAACTGGTTTGCGGAATTCGCAACCATAAGATTGTAGCGTGTCAGCGGTGAACAACTCGCCGCAAATCAAGCCGTCCAAACATTATGCCGCATGTAACCGCCCGATCCCAAATAATCATTCCTGCGGAACCGACACCAGTTCCAGAAATTTGGTGCCGCCGTCAAAAGCCTCGGTCACTGTCTCGTATGAATACCGCGGGACATCCGATTTCTTCGGCGCGTCATTCTGTTCCTGCACAAATGCGACTTGATTTCCGCTGCGCTGGTTGTTCGCAACCGGGGTCGAACTGCAACCTGTGAGAAGCAAGCACAATAGCAGACATGGTTTAGTATTGTTCATATAACGTGTAATAACTTCTAACACCATATTCCAGAACTGCCGCAAGTCAAGCGCATGAATATCCGCAGATTACTGGCATAAGCTGAAAGACGACGTGACGGGTCGGTTGCTCGTTGAATTCTTCAACGCGCCCGTTCCTGCGAAAAAAGAAGACAGCTTCTAGGTGGTGTTGCTGGCTTCGTCGGATGGCCGGCTGAACCTTTTCTCGCTCGCCGTGTTGTCGGGTGTCACTGGCCATGTCAGTTTGCTTCTGCGCTCTTGCGCCG
>PMKA01000279.1 GCA_003157575.1 Opitutia bacterium | reverse complement strand
AGCCCGGCGATCAGCGTGCCGCCGGTGTCGAGCGCGAGCACCCGGCCGCCTCCGATCGCGTTGCCGTGCTCGTCGTGCGGACACGTCTCGCCGAATGACGGCCACGAGCCGACATCGAGCCACCGCAGGGGCATCGGGACGGCTGCGACACGCACCTGCGGATCGTGCGAGGCGGGCTCCATGACGGCGAAATCCACGCTGATCTTTTTCAGCGCAGGGAAGATCTCCGACAGCACGGCGTCTTTTTGGGGAGTGCCCCACGCCCGGCCGATTTTTTCCAGCCCCGCCGAGTTTTCGGGCGCATAACGCCGGATGCAGTCGAGCAGGGTTGCCGCCCGCCAGACGAACATTCCGCTGTTCCAGAGGTAACATTCCGGACCGGCGTCAAGATAGGCGCGGGCGGTCGCGAGATCCGGCTTCTCCTTGAACTGACGGACCACCCTGGCCGATTCATCGATGAGCCCGCCCAGCTGCAGATATCCATAGGCGGTCGCGGCCGCGGTCGGGGAAATCCCGAACGTGACCAGCGAGTTTGCCTGCTCCTCGGCGACGCGGAAGCCGTGGTCGACGATCTCGCGGAATTCGTCAAGCGGCTCGATGATGTGATCGGCGGTGAAGACCGCGATGACCGCGTCGGGGTCGTTTCGAGAGATCGCCATGGCGCCGAGACCGACTGCATTGAGCGTGTCGCGCCCCGTGGGCTCGCCGAGGAAACGCTCGCGCGAGAAACCGGGCACGGCCGCGCAAACTCCCCCGGCGTGTTGCAAACCCGCGCAGATATAGCGTTGTCCGACCGGCACAAGGCCGTCGAGACGTTCAAAGGCGATCTGGAGCAGGCTCTTTCCGCCGATGAACGGAATCAACTGCTTGGGGAGGGCGCTGCGGCTCATCGGCCACAGGCGGGTTCCCGAGCCACCCGCGATGATCAGGGCGTATCTCATGTTTGTGTAGTATTTCCAGTCTGGCCGCCTTTGGCAGCAGCCTGGAGGACCCGAAGTCCGACAGGCTGCCGGGGGAAGCAGGTGCCGCCGGCCCGGCGCGTCGAGGCACCCGCCGCACGAACCAACGGCCGCATTCTAGGCGCGGCCCGAACCCGGTTTCAACGGCGAATATGCAAAAATGGCTCGTGCGGGTCCGCGGGCGGTGCACACTCCCTCCTTTCAAACCGCCATGCATTCTCCTGCCTCCAACGGCCGCAAGCCAGCGTCGAACAAGAGTGGCGTGAAACCGGCCTCGCCCGCGGCTTCCGCGCCCGGAGAGCCGCGCTCCGAGGCGCTGCGGGCGGAGATCCTGCGCCACCTGACCTTCACGCTCGCGCGCGACCCGCACACGGCCACGACGCGGGACTGGTGGATCTGCACGGCGATGGCGGTGCGCGACCACATCCTGGAGGGCTTCATCTCCACGATGGGCGTGCACAACGGGCAGAACGTGAGGCGCGTCCATTACCTGTCGCTCGAATTCCTGATGGGCCGGCTGCTCGAGTCGAACCTGCACAACACGGGCCTGTACGAGGACGCCGTCGCGGCGGTGCGCTCGCTCGGCCTGGATTTCCAGGTCCTGCGCGACGCCGAGGAGGACATGGCGTTGGGCAACGGGGGACTGGGACGGCTCGCGGCCTGTTTCCTGGATTCGCTGGCCACCCACGACTATCCGGCGGTCGGCTATGGCATCCATTATGAATTCGGGCTGTTCAAACAGGAGTTCGTCAACGGCCATCAGGTGGAGCATCCGGACAACTGGATCATGTTCGGCGATCCGTGGGAGATTGTCCGGCCCGAATACACGATCCGTGTGCAGCTCTACGGCGAGGTCGTGCACGAATTCGACGACCGCGGCTACTCCCGTCCCCGCTGGGTGAATACGAAGACCATCCTCGGAGTGCCCTTTGACACGCCGATCGCCGGCTACGGCACCTCGACGGTGAACTTCCTCCGTCTGTGGGCCTCCAAGGCGACCGAGGAATTCGACCTGGCGACCTTCAACGGCGGAGGCTACGTCAAGGCGGTCGAGGAGAAGGAGGTCGGGGAAACGGTTTCAAAGGTCCTTTATCCGAACGACAAGACGGACAGCGGAAAGGAGCTCCGCCTGGTCCAGCAGTATTTCTTCGTCTCGTGCTCGTTGCGCGACATCATCCGCCGCCACCGCAAGCACCTGGAGAATTCCTGGGACAATTTTCCCGACAAGGTGGCGATCCACCTGAACGACACCCATCCGGCCGTGGCGATCGTCGAGCTCCTGCGCATCCTTGTCGACGAGGAGGATGTGCCGATGGAAAAGGCCTGGTCCATCGTCACGCGCACGTTCGCCTACACGAATCACACGCTGATGCCCGAGGCGCTCGAGAAATGGAGCGTCGCCCTTTTCCAGAGGGTGCTTCCGCGCCATCTGCAGCTGATCTACGAGATCAATGTGCTGCTCATGGCGGCGTGCGAGCGCGAATGGCCGGGCGACGGCGGGAAGAAGAGGGTGTGTTCGCTGATCGAGGAGGACGGCGGGCGGATGGTGCGCATGGCCCATCTGGCGGTCGTGGGCTCCCATGCGGTCAACGGCGTGGCGGCCCTGCACACCGCGCTGCTCCGGCGGACGATGTTCCCGGAATTCGACGAGCTTTATCCCGGGAAATTCAACAACAAGACCAATGGGATCACTCCGCGCCGGTGGCTGCTCCAGGCGAATCCCCGCCTGGCGGAGCTTATCACCCGCACGCTCGGCGATTCCGCGTGGGTGCGCGACCTTGCGCGGCTGCGGGGACTTGAGAGCCATGCGGACGACGAGGGCTTCCGTCGGGAATTCCTTGCGGTGAAGCGCGACAACAAGATCGATCTGGCCTCGTTGATTGAGAGCGAATGCGGCGTGCAGATCTCCCCCCAGGCGATCTTCGACGTCCATGTGAAGCGCCTGCACGAATACAAGCGGCAGCATCTCAACCTGCTGCACATCCTGGCCCTGTACCGCCGCCTGCTGCAGAATCCCTCGCTGGACATTCACCCGAGGGTTTTCCTGTTCGCGGCGAAGGCGGCGCCGGGGTATGACCTGGCGAAGAACATCATCCGCGCAATCAACATCATCGGCGACCGCATCAACCGCGACGAACACGTGGGAGGCCGGATCCGCGTGGCCTTCCTGCCCAACTACCGCGTCTCGCTCGCGGAGCGAATCATCCCCGCAGCCGACGTGTCCGAGCAGATCTCGACGGCCGGCAAGGAGGCGTCGGGCACCGGGAACATGAAGCTCGCGCTCAACGGAGCGCTCACGCTCGGCACCCTCGACGGCGCGAACATCGAGATCCGCGAGGAGGTCGGCGAGGAGAACATCTTCATCTTCGGGATGACGGTGGAGGAGGTGACGGCCCTGCGGACGAAGGGCTACAACCCGTGGGACTATTATCACCGCGACGAGGAGTTGCGCGCAGTGGTCGACTGGCTTGGATCCGACTTTTTCACGCCCGCGGAGGGCGCGGCATTCGCCCCGGTCCACCACAGCCTGCTCGCCGGCGGCGATCCGTTCATGGTGCTGGCCGACTTCCGCTCCTATTGCGACGCGCAGATGAAGATCGACGCCGCCTACCGCGATCAGGACCACTGGGCGAGGATGGCAATCCTCAATGTCGCGCGTTCCGGCCGCTTTTCCAGCGACCGGACAATCCGCGAATACGCGGAGCAGATTTGGAAACTCCCGCCGGTCCGGCCGTGACACGGGAAGGATGGCACGTATGGTGCTCAGACTGAATTGAAACGACCCATTGATAATCACGCATGAAAACTCTCTGCGCCTGGTGCTCGAAAGTGCTGACGGAGGATAAATCTGCGAACGCCCCCGTTTCCCACGGCATCTGTTCGGATTGCCTGAAAAAAATGCTGGGCCAAACGAGGCTTGGTCTTGCGGACTTCCTCAATTCGATCGAGGTGCCCGTGCTTTTGTTGGACGAGAACCGGGCCCTCCGGCAGATCAATGAGACGGCGGAGAAATTCATGGGCAAGTTCGTGTACAAGCTGGACGGATCGAAGCTGGGCCTGGCGATCGAGTGCCTCCATGTCGGAGTCATGGGAGAGTGCGGCGTCAGCGCGTATTGCGGCGGATGCGCGTTCCGGAGGACGATCCGCGACACCCATTCCGACGGACTGCCGCGCTACGGCGAGTATTCCCAGCAGACCATTTCCGCGGCGGACGGACCGAAGGAAAGACGGTTCCGGTTCTCGACGTCGAGAATAGGAGACATGGTCCTGGTTGCGATTGAGGGCGTCCAGGATCTCTAGCGCACCGGAATCCCTCGGGAGGCGAGGAAGCTCTTGACCTGGGCGATCGTGAACGTCCCGAAGTGGAACAGGCTTGCTGCGAGGACGGCGCTGGCGTGCGCCCGGTCAAGTACCTCGGCGAAATGTTCCAGGGTGCCGGCTCCGCCCGAGGCGATCACCGGTACCTCGACCGAATCGGCGACCCGCCGGGTGAGCTCCAGATCGTAGCCGGCCTGCGTGCCGTCCCGGTCCATCGAGGTGAGCAGAATTTCACCGGCGCCGAGGGAGACCACGGTCCGCGCCCACTCGACCGCGTCGAGTTTAGTGGGGTTTCGGCCGCCGTGGGTGTAGACCCGCCATCGCGGCTCGGGCCCGGGATCGCGCTTTGCGTCGATGGCCACGACGATGCACTGGTTGCCAAAGCGTTTCGCGGCCTGGAGCACAAGATCGGGCGTCTTGATTGCTGCGGTGTTGAGGCTGACCTTGTCGGCGCCGGCGTTGAGCATCGCGCGGATGTCTTCCACCGAGCGCAACCCGCCGCCCACGGTCAGGGGCATGAAACACTGGTCGGCGGTCGCCGCCACGACGTCGCGCATGATGGCGCGGTTGTCGCTCGACGCGGTGATGTCGAGGAAGGTCAGTTCGTCGGCACCCTGGTCGTCGTACGCCTTGGCGCAGGCGACCGGGTCGCCGGCGTCGCGAAGTTCCTGGAACTTCACGCCCTTGACGACCCGGCCCGCGGTCACGTCCAGGCAGGGAATTATCCGTCGGCTTAACACGGAGTCCGACGGGCTGCTAGGCCTCCACCATGGTGATGTCCGGATCGAAATCGACCGCGAGGCGGTAGATGTTACCCGGCCGCATGACGAGCGGATGATCGCGGCGGAGGACCTGGAGGTAATGGATCCTGCCGTAATTCGTCCGGTAGGTCGGATCGCTGTTCACGACCTCCGTCTCCTGCCAGGTCGCCTGGAAATCGTTCTTGTGCACCGAGCACCGTTGTCCCAGCGGGCCGAGCACGGGGGAATTGCCGAGCCGGTATCGCGAATGCGGCGCCCCGAGGCACAGGACGTAGCGGAAGTTGTCGAGGGTCACCTGTTGCTTGACGGTGTAGGCGAATTCGCAGCTCACCTTGCTGCCGGTGAAGGTCCATTGCACCTTCACGTTGCCAAGGCCGCGCACGAACTCCTCCTGGACGTCGATCAGCTCCGGTTGCTCGTAGCGGAAATAAAAGCTGTTGCGCAATCCCAGGCCGGTCACGCAACGCTGGCCGTAGAAAGCCGGAACCGTCACGTGTTCGCCGAAGGTCAGCTCGGGCACCATGACCGGCAGGTAGTGGTTGTTCGGCCAGTCGAAAACGCCCGGACAGTGGGGAAACGGCAGCGAATCGGCGACCGCCGCACCGCCGGAGCTGACAAGCGGAAGCTGGATGTGAAGGCCGGTGTCGGCGTCGCGATAAACAAAGAGGCCCTGCTCCTTGCGGTTGGACTTGTCGTAAATGATGAAGCGGCCGCTTGTGCGGGGGGCCTCGAGGCGCGGCTGGCCCTCCGGTATGTGCACGACCTTGCCGAGGCGCGCCCATTGGCAGAGATAACGTGCGCCGTCGAAGTTCGCCATGCGCGTGGTGTGCGTGGTGTAGGCGGTGCGCTCGTCGTCGCGCACGACCAGGAAACCCTGCTCCTGGTCAAGATAGGTCTGGTAGAAGAAATAAAAGAGCCGGCGGAGGATGTCGAAATACCGCGGTTTGAGATCATCGGCGATCCAGCCGTCGCGCAGGCCTTGAAGGATGAGGCTGATGCAATGCATCTGGCCGTAGGCGCCGGCCGCGCGCCCGTACGCCCAGCCGAGGCCGTCGGTTCGCACGAGATCCGGCATCATCCGGATGTATTTCTCGGCGTAGGTGCGCAGGGTGGGGAGCTTTCGCTCGCGCACTCCCGGGTTGGAGTGCAGTTGAAGCGCCGAGCGGATGAACACAAAGCTCATCACGCCGTAGAGGTTGAAATTGCCCCCGATACCCTTTGCCGCGTCGTCGAAGAACCCGGTCGAACTCGTCTGGTTGACGCGATCCACCATGCGCTCGATCAGGCGGCTCGTCTCGTCCTTCTTGGAAAGGCCGAAGCTGAACCGGCACACGGCCTTGGCAACGTTGAACGCCTGCCAGTGGTTGTCGTAGTCGCTCCTGTGGAGAAGCATCTTGTCGAGCCTCTGGCGGGTTTCCTCAACCAGCCGCTCCCAAACCGGATTGCGCTCCTTGGACGGGCCGAAACAGAGCAGCCCCAGCGCCGCGTAAGCGAGCCCGTTTTCCGCAGGAGGGTCCGTGAAGACCTGGGCGGTCACGCAACGCGCGACCAGATCGATGATGTCATGCCCCTTCAGCGTGGTCTCGCCTGTCGCGCGGTAAAATTCTCCTAGCGCGAAGGCGACGTGCCCAGGTTCGTCCTGCCGGGGGTGTTCCCCGGCAACCGGAACAATGGTGCCGTCGGGACTGATGGAATCAAGGTTGTGACCCAGCATGGAGCGGGCCATATCGAGACATTGCTCGGAGAAACTGTGCATGCAGACAGAGTTGAGGTGACTTGCGTAGATTCCGCGGCGCCTCTGCGCACAAAGCGAAGGAGCAAGTTTTTCCGGGTTTTTGCGGACTGCGCAAGGAGGAAATTGGGTTGGATGCCAGGGAAATGCGACTTAGTCGTGAAATTATGGTCGATTGCGGGCCTCCGGGCCAACGGCGCGCCGCACCGCATCGTGTCGCCCCGCCGCCGTTCGCAAAATCAATCGGGCACGCATCGCTCTTGCCAAAACCCGCGTCGTCCTCTTCATTTGTCGGGTTTGGCGGCCGGGGGCCGCGTGTTTACTTGAATCAGCACATAATATCAACCATCAGAAACGGAGAATACCATGGCAGTTAAAGTCGCAATCAACGGTTTCGGCCGCATCGGCCGTCTCGTCTTTCGCGCCCTCGTGGAGCAAGGTCTCCTCGGCACGACTTTCGATGTGGTCGCTGTCGGCGATATCGTGCCGGCCGACAATCTCGCCTACCTGCTCAAGTACGATTCCACACAGGGTCGTTTCAAGGGCACCGTCGGGTCCAAGAAGTCGGCGGCCGACAAGACCGAGGACGACATCCTGATCGTCAACGGAAAGGAAATCCTGGTGGTCAGCGCAAAGACGCCGGCCGAGCTGCCGTGGGCGAAGCTGGGCGTGCAGATCGTCATCGAGTCGACGGGCCTCTTCACCGAGGCTGCCAAGGACAATCCGAGGTCCTCGTATGGACACCTCCTTGCGGGCGCGAAGAAAGTCATCATCTCCGCTCCTGCGAAGAATGAGGACCTGACGGTCGTGATCGGCGTGAACGACGGGAAATACGATCCCGCCAAGCACAATATCATTTCCAATGCCTCCTGCACCACGAACTGCCTGGCGCCGCTCGTNNGGCCCAGAACATCATCCCGTCGTCAACCGGCGCCGCAAAGGCCGTCGGACTCGTGATCCCCGAGGTCAAGGGCAAGCTGACGGGCATGTCCCTGCGCGTTCCGGTCCCGACGGTTTCCGTCGTCGACCTGACCTTCAAGACCACGAAGGACACCTCGCTCGTCGAGATCAAGGCCGCGCTCAAGAAGGCCAGCGAAACCTACCTCAAGGGCATCCTCGAGTACACGGAGGACGAGGTGGTCTCCAGCGACTTCATCCATTGCAAGTCGTCATCGATCTTCGATGCCGGCTCATCGATCGAGCTGAACAAGAACTTCTTCAAGCTCATCAGCTGGTACGACAACGAATGGGG
>PMKA01000078.1 GCA_003157575.1 Opitutia bacterium | reverse complement strand
GGAATCTTTTCGTCGAGCACCCCGGTGTCCGCGACACACGAAACGTAACGGCAGGTGGCGTAAGGCAGCCACAGGTAGTCGTCGGAGAAATGGGTCCGCACACCGCGCCCGGACGGTGGATGCCACCAATGCTGGACATCGCCCTCGCGGAACTGGCGCGCCGCGGCCCGGAGCAGATGCTCGCGTGTGAGGGCCGGCTCGGCGTGCACCAACGCCATCACGTCCTGCAATTGATCGCGGAATCCGTAGGCGCCGCCGGATTGATAGAATCCCGTCCGGCCCCAGACCCTGCAGCCCAGAGTCTGATACAACAGCCAGCCGTTCGCCATCACGTTCACGGCGGGATCGGGCGTTTCCACGGTCACGGCGCCAAGGGTCCGATTCCAATAGGACCAGACGCCTTCGAGGGCGATGCGAGCGGCGTCCGCCTTCCGGAAGCGTTGGACAAGGTGCTGCACCTCTCCAGCGTTCCGCCCGAGCCCGAGGCGAAAGACCGCCTCCCGTTCCTGCCCGTCGGGCAGATTGAATGCGACCTGCACCGCGCCGCACGGATCCAGCCCGGCGCCGACGTTGCCGGAAAGGCGGGCGCGCCGCAGCGCCGCCGGCTGCGACAGGCTTCCATTCCGGCCCAGGAATTCCTTCCGATCCCCGGTGACGGTGTGCGCCCCATCGCCGACGTCGATGAACGCAATGCGATCGGGAAACGCTGTATTGTAATAGTTGCGCGCCAGCAAGGCGCCTGTCCTGAGATCCACTTCCGTCTGCACGTGCAACAGGCTCTTTTCTCGCAGGTCGCCCAGCACCCATTCGTAGTAGCCGGTGGCCGACAGGCGCCGCGGGCGCCCCGAGACATTGCGCAGTTTCAGGACCGAGAACTTGACGGGCGCGTCCATCGCCACGTAGATCCACAACTCGGAGGCGATGCCATGCTCGGTGTGTTCAAACACCGTATAGCCGAAGCCGTGGCGGACGACATAGGGTGTTGCGCCCCGCGCGGGCAGGGGCGTGGGCGACCAGAACTGTCCGCTCTGCTCATCGCGGATGAAAAGGGCCTCGCCCGTGGTGTCCCGGACGGGATCGTCGCTCCAGGGCGTCAGGCGAAACTCATGCGCGTTTTCCGACCAGGTGTAGGCGCCTCCGCTTTCTGAAACGACAGTCCCAAAAGTTGGGCTGGCCAGCACGTTGACCCACGGGGCGGGAGTCATCTGTCCGTCCGTGAGGGTGATGACATACTCGCGCCCGTCAGGAGTAAAGCCGCCGAGTCCGTTCGCGAACAGCAGTTCCCGCGCAGGGACCGGCCGCGGGGAATCGGGCGCCGCGAAGTGGGTGGGTGTCAGCGCCGGGACCGGCGGCGGGGGCACGCTCCTCCGCTCCAGTTGCTCCTCCAGCGTCCCATCTTCGTCGTCCATGACGATCCGCGCCGCGGCCTGCAGCAAGGCGCGCTCGTCGTTGGGAATCTGTTCGAGGCGCCGGACGAAAATGCCGCCCGGCTTGTTCACTGTCTGCGCTTCAATCCCCGAGGCAATCAGCGTGGTGATCTGCTCGTACAGGGTCTGCCGGTAACCCGATATGTCTTCAGCGAGAATCAGGAGTTCGACCGTCAGCCCTTTTATGCGCCAGTATGCGTGCGCCAGGATCAGCTGCCGGACGATCTCGATGTTGTCCGGGTCGCCGATGCGGAGCAGGACGAGCGGCGCGTCGCCCGAAATGCCGTAGCTCCAAAGCCCGCTTTGGCCGCGCCGGTTGGTGCGCAGCACGCCGGGCCCGGCGCGCCGGGCCGGGTCGGCAAAGACCAATGCGCCGGCCAGCCGGCCGTAAAGCAGCGCCTCCCCCTCCGTGGCGTTGAGCTGGCGCAAGGTGACCTGGCTGTGGGTCCATGCCAGATCGAAGGTGCGGTCAGCCATGCGGGGGCCCTGGTATTTGAGCACGAGCGCCAGCGCGGAGTCCCGGCTTTCGGCCACGCCAATGACCAGGTTGACGACGGCGGTTGCGTGCGGCGCGAGCGAGACGGCGCGCCGGAGCGAGACGACGGGATCGAGCACGGAACCGGCGGTGTTGGACAGGGGCGAGACGTGCTGCATCGCGGCCGGACTGGCCAGGGTTCCGCCGCGGCCGACAAATCTCATGCGATCGGTTTCGCAGGAGATTTCGCCCTGTCCTCCTCCTTCCCCAACCATCAGGTGAAGCAACCACGGCGGCTTCTCCTCCTGGGAACGCGCCCGGCGGGTGCAGAGGATGGCGGACGATTCCCGGGCGAATTCGGTTTGCACGAAGAGGTTGCTGAAGGCGGGATGCGCGATGTCCGCGCCCTGGGTTGCGAGCACCACTTCCGCGTAGCTGGTGAACTCGATGACGCGGGAGTCGGGCGAACGGTTCGTGATCGTGATGCGCCGCAGCTCCACGTCGTCCTCAGGCGACACGCTGATCTCGGTGTGGATTTCCAGGCCGGAACGGCTCTGGCGAAACTCCGCCCGCGCCTGCGTGAAGATGGCTTCGTCGCCTTTCGCGGTGCGCAGGGTGGGTTGATACGCGGCGGACCAGAAATCCCCGGTCGCGACATCGCGCAGATAGACAAACATCCCCCAGCAGTCGAGCGTGGCGTCTTCGCGCCAGCGGGTGACCGCGAGATTGCGCCAGCGGCTGCAGCCGCCGCCGGCGCTGGTGATAAGGACATGATAGCGACCGTTGGACAA
>PMKA01000487.1 GCA_003157575.1 Opitutia bacterium | reverse complement strand
CGATGACTTCCTCGCCGCCGCGGTCGATCCAGATCGCCGCGTCGCGGTAGAATTGCGGTACCCAACCCATCTTGTCGCCGCCGCCCGGATCGTCGCCGGTCTTGAGCCATGCGTCGAAACGTACCCGCGCGTCCATCTGCTCCAGAATCGGGCGTTTCATCTTAGGCCCCGACACGCGAATAGCGCGCGGTGAGACTTTCGACAACCATGGTGATAGTTTTGAGGTCGTAGAGATCGGGCCGATAGAGGTATTTCATCCAGATGATGATCGCGGCCTTGATATCGCCCGGCACCTTCTCCGGATCGCCGTACCCGGCCATGATTGCCACGCGCACCACATCGCTTTGATCATCCGACAGGGTGGGGGCCCTGAAATACTCTCCAAGGCGAACGAACGCCCCGAGTTCGTCTTCCAGCAGCTCGTAGAACTCCTGTGCGACGGTCTGTTCCACCTCGTTGACGTCGATATAGGTGAGTTCCAGGCCTTCTTTGGCCACGTCCGGGAACGGCAGGCGGATGTCGCCGCATTCCGGCCAGGATTCGTAGGCCGCCAGCCACTTCTGCGTTACCAAACAACGCCCCAGCGTGCCCGCGTAGCCGTCGAATTTTGCCGCCGCAGCGGCGAGAAGTGCGCCAATCATGCCGTCTTTACTTGCCGAATCGACATGCAAATGGGCTTTCGCCTCGGCGAGGGTTACCGGCATGTCCTCCGGTGGAGCGGTGCAGATGGGCTTGAACATCAGAGCGTACCAAAGGCGATCCAGTTGACGACATCGGCGGCCGTCAAGACGAAGGTCGAACCGTTGGCGATCGTAATGTTGCCTGCGGCATGGGAGACCGCTGCATCGACCGTCGCAACCTTGCCGGCGCGGATGATCTGCACAACTTGTCCCGCAACGGCGGTGAGTCCGGTCACGATGGTCTTAGTGTTGGCGGTGTCGTCGTCGGCCGTGACGGTATAGCTGCCGTATTTCAAGGCCATTGCCGCGAAGGCTTCGACCGCGGCCATCCCGGCGGCGAGATTGGTTGTGGCGTTGAGATCGGCAGCAGACGCCGTTACTTCCACGCCGTCGATCATGGGCGCCTGATCGCCCTGGCGGAGTTCGAACATACTTCAAGTCCTCAAAAAGGCGGGACGAGCAACGCGCCCGCCCCTGGGTTCACAAGATCAGTTAGCGACCGACGCGGTATCGAGCACCGTGGCGCCCTGGACGGCCGGAAGCCGCTTGGGAACCAGCACCGCCAGGCATTCTCCGAAGGCGATGTTGGCGACCGTGGAGGCCCGCACCGCCTGAACGTAGCGCTTGTTGGGCTTGTAATAGCCCGCCACCAGCAGTTTTCCGTTGAGGGCGTCGCCGCCCGCATCGGTCGCGGTGGCATCTGCTCCGGTCACTGCCGCCATGTTCGTGTCCGCGTCGTCGTCGCTTTCCTCGATCTTGAGATGAGCAACTCCGGTATTGGCGCTGTCGGTGATGGTGGTCAGGAAGGTGACGGACTCGTATTCCGCCATGTCGATACGCGAGGAATTGGAATCCGTGTTGAGGGCCGCGGCGACCGCGATGCCGACATAGCGGAATTCCGCATTGTCTGGAAAGCCGTGCATGAGTGTGATCCTTTCGAGTTCGGAAAATGGAGCGGCCCGGCTGGAAGTGTTGCACCACCAGCCGGGCCTAGACCCGACATACTGCCGGACCCTGATTACGCCGCGGCGAACTTCATCAGCTTGATCGCTTCGAAGTTCAGCACGCCGCCGCCCGTCCGCTTGGTGGTGTAGAACTTGATGTAGGGCTTCAGCGTGTACATGTCGCGCAGTACGCGGATGCCCTGACGGTCGACGATCTGGTAGCTGGTCTTGAAGTCGCCGAAGGCCAGCGACATCGAACCGGCGCCGAGGTCCGGCATATCCTCGATACGCGTGACGGGATAGCCAGCGATCATCTCCGGCGTTCCCAGCGTGAAGGACGGTTGCCACAGTCCTTCGCCGGTTCCGATCTTGAACTTGCGAATCTTGGTGATCACCTTGCGCCGCGTGACGAAGCGGGCGTTGGGTAGATAGGCGTTCTGCAACAGGCCGATGAGATCGTGGATCTTGTCGCCCGGATTGGCATCGGCGAAGTCGGAAGCCTTGCCGGAGAGACAATAGCCGAGCTTACCCCACGTCACACCGCTGCCGTCGTCGGGCGCGGTGTCGTAGCTCGTGAATCCGCGAATCTTGCCCTTCGCGCCGGCCACGAATTCCAAGCTTTCCTTGCGGGCGAACTTCAGCGCCACCTTGTTTCCAAGCCAAGATTCGATGTCCACCGCGGAATCGTCGAGCAGTTGCTGCGTGGTCTTGGGCTGGGTCGCCAGCCAATATACCAGGATTTCCCACTTGCCGATGTCCGGGGTGTCGGTGTTGGATCCTTCGGTCAGTTCGTCGGCGTAATCGCAGCCGGCTTCACCCAGGTCTTCGATGCCCTGCAGCTTGTCGGTCGAGATCGTCTGTTCCGAAGCAATTTGGCGGAACGGCGACATCTCGTAATTCTTGGTCACGATTCGTCCGGTAGTGTCGGGCGTGACGAAGTAACCTCCGTTCGGATCGGAACCGACCGACAAGGTCTTGACCTCTTCCGATGTCAGCACGTCCTTGCCATAACGGTGATAGCGTTCCAGCGCCGACTTGTAGTCGGTGTAGCCCTTGGTATCGAGCGCGGAGAACGGGATGTTGCGCGAGGCATTGTGGCCGGAAAGGACAATGTTGAAGTCCTTGACTTCTAGCTTCGCCTTGGCCTCGGATTCGCTGTTTGCCTTGATGCCTTCTCGATTGATGCGAGCTTCCAGTTCCTCGCGTTCCTTCTTCTCGGCCGCGAGGCCGCGCTCGATCGCCGCCTTGAGTTCGACGGCGCTATCAAGAGACTTCTCGATCTTCGCCATTTTCTCTTCAGTGATGACGTCGGTCTTCTTCTTCAGTTCGGCCAGAGCCGCCTTGAAGGATTCGAAGGCCTCGCCCTGCTTGTCGAGCAGGGCTTTGAATTCTGTCGTGTCCATAGGGTCAGGTCCTTGTGAGGTGGTTGACGTGATGGCGGAAGATTTCCGCCAGCTCATCCGGCACACCCTTCTCGCAAGGGTCGACATCCGGCCTTACTGCATCGCGCTGCAGCCATTCCTTGACGCCGGAGACCGCCCGAGCGGTCTCCGCGCGCGACAGATCCTTCCTCCGAAGGATCACATCAAGTTCGTGCCAGTCTTCGGCTTCAAAATCCGACATGGATTTGACCATGCCGATTCGCGCCGATGTGTTCATGGGAAACGTCACGACCGAGGTTTCCACCAGGTCGAGTTTCTTCAGCGTGCGCCGCGGCTCATCCGGCTTGGTGCCCAGCGCGAATTCGCGAGCGCGATAACCGATCGACATCCCGTCGAGCGCTCCAGCCTTCATCGCGGCATGTACGCGCTTTCCCAGATCGGTATCGAGAGCGATCAGGTGCGCGGCGAACTTCAGCCCAGTGTCGTCTTCCTCCATGCTGTCGAATACGCCGATTGGAACGTCGCTGTCGGCCTCCCAACCGCCGTGGTTTAGCAGCATGGGCGGCAGCTTCTTGGCCTTCTTCCACTCCTTCAGCGTATCGCGGAACGCGCCCTAGACGATCATGTCGCCGCCAAGATCGATCATCCCGAAGGTAGAGGCGTATCCGGAGAACACACCGGGCTGATCCTCACCCGCGAATTTGAAAT
>PMKA01000026.1 GCA_003157575.1 Opitutia bacterium | reverse complement strand
CGTGAAAGGACTTTTTCTCTTTACTTTTCTGCTTGAGACGGCGGCGAAACTGGACGATAAGTTTCTCAACAATGCCTCCCACGCCTCGGGCAGATCGCAAGATCTGTACTGCGCACTAGGGGGGCTACTCGTTTACGGAGGGCGTGATCTCACGTAACCCGTGTTTGGGAATCATTCCCATGACGCCCTTCGCCAAGACCGCCAAGACCTATGCCGAGCAAATCGCGATCTTACAGTCGCGGGGATTGGTCGTTGTCGACGTGGCGTTCGCCGAGCATTGCCTGACGCACCACAACTACTACCGGCTTTCCGCCTACCGCTACCCNNACCTTCGAACAATTGTGGGCACTGTACGAGTTCGACCGCAGCCTCCGGCGTCTGGTCCTTGAAGCCACGAAACGCGTCGAGATTTCCGTGCGGTCACGTTGGGCCTACGAGGTTGGGCACGCCCATGGGCCTCTGGCTTACGAGAATCCCGCATTCTTCAAGCCCGCCCATCGTCACATAGAATCGTTNNTCGTTGGCCAAGCTTGATGAAGAGCTCGACCGCAGCACGGAGGAATTCGTCGCCCACTTCCGAACGACCTACGGAATGAAGCGTCCGCCAATCTGGGCGGCCTGCGAGGTCATGACCTTCGGCCTGGTTTCGAATTTCTACCGTCTCCTCGCCGTGCCTGCGTTGCGCCAGCGCATCGCTGACACCTACCGGCTCGATGAGAGCACCCTGACGTCGTTCCTTCACCACCTGAACACCGTTCGCAATACCTGCGCGCATCACGCCCGCCTGTGGAACCGTCGATTCACGGTTTCGATGCGACCGCCAACAACCAAGCCGATAGACGTGGTCGCGAATTTTGATCCCACGCTACCTCCGACGTTATCGCAGTGGCAGCCGCAAGCGCCCAACAAACTCTACAACACCCTGGTCATGCTGGGGCATCTTATGGACGTCATCGATTCGACCGCTCGCTGGCGGCATCGTCTGCGCGAGATGCTCGTGGCCCAATCTTTTCCGGTCACCAACCAGATGGGTTTTCCTGCGGATTGGAGGAAACGTTCGCTTTGGCAGGAACCCATTGCCAAGCCATGAAGCTCCCGGCCTACCCGAAATACAAACCCTCCAGCGTCGAATGGCTCGGCGACGTGCNNCGTGCCGGAGCATTGGGAGGTGAAGCGGCTGAAGACATCGGCTTCCTGTTGGGTGAGTAATGTCGACAAAGTTCCGGTCGAGGGTGAGTTGCCGGTCCGCCTGTGCAACTACACGGACGTCTACTATCACGATCACATCACCCCAGAAATGGGCTTGATGGAAACGACCGCAACTGCGGACGAGATCCGGCGATTTGGTCTACAAAAAGGCGATGTCATCATCACCAAGGACTCCGAGGAATGGAACGACATCGCCGTGCCAGCCTTGGTGGCTGAATCTTCGTCCGATTTGGTCTGCGGCTACCATCTCGCCATCATCCGTTCACGAACAGGAGTCCTTCTCGGAGAGTATTTGCTGCGCGCATTTCAATCATGTGCCATTAATCAGCAATTCCAAGTCGCTGCCAGCGGCGTGACGCGTTACGGCCTCCCCAAAGCATCCATCGGCGACGCATGGATGCCGCTTCCGCCGCTGACCGAACAACGCGCCATCGCGGCGTTTATGGACCGTGAGACGGGGCGGATCGACCGGTTGGTGGAGAAGAACCGGGAGCTGATCGAGCGGCTGAAGGAGAAGCGTATCGCGCTCATCTCTCACACCGTCACCCGAGGTTTGAACGCGGCCGCCGCGTTCAAACCTAGCGGCCTCGACTGGCTCGGCGAGATTCCGGCGCATTGGGAAGCCGCTCAGCTTCGCCGTGAAGCTCACATTTTGGACTGCAAGCACCGCACCGTTCCATTCATTGACGATGGGATACCACTGGCTAGCATTCGTGAGGTTCACGGCTTCGCGGTTGAACTCGCCAACGCCAAGCAAACCTCGGAGGAAGAGTATTTCACTCTCATTGAAGGCGACCGGCGTCCTCGCGTTGGAGACATTATTTACAGCCGCAATGCGAGCGTTGGGGACGCTGCCTTGGTAACGACCAACGTGCGTTTCTGCATGGGGCAAGATGTCTGTTTGATTCGCGCCCCGAAACACCACCCGAAGTTTCTGCTCTATCTGTTTCGCTCGCCTCCGCTCATGGAGCAGGTCGAATCACTGATGATTGGTTCGACCTTCCGGCGCATCAATGTAGGTCAGATCCACGCCTTTTGGATTTGTGTTCCACCCCTCCCCGAACAAGCCGCCATCGCCGNNGTCACCGGGAAAATCGACGTGCGGGGGACAGGAGAATCGTGTAGGCAGAAAGGAGCGCTATGTTAATCAAACAACTCAAGGTGTCGGGGCTGCTTTCGTTCGGTCCGACCGGAATCGACCTGCCGATGCGCGACTTGAACGTGCTCATCGGGCCGAATGGCTCCGGGAAATCCAATTTGCTGGAGGTCCTCGCGCTCCTCAAAGCCACGCCAGGCAACCTGCCGGAGCCGGTGAAGGAAATGGGTGGGGTTCGTGAATGGCTTTGGAAGAGCCGCGCCGCACCAGCCGCCGAGGCCACCATCGATGCC
>PMKA01000380.1 GCA_003157575.1 Opitutia bacterium | reverse complement strand
GGACGCCGACCGGACGCTTACCATGATCCAATCGTTTTACAGGAGGCAACGAAGGCAACCGAGGGCGGTCCGGCGATTGGCATCCGTGAAATCCGTGTGATCCGTGGTTAAAATGGATCGAGGTAGGGAGAGCCCGGAAACGGAATCTCCTCGCGCAAAGCCGCGAAGCCGCGAAGCAGAAAGGACCGTTCTCTGTGCGCTCCGTGAAAAACCGGGGCCTGGTGTCGAGAGACTGTTTGCTGGCAACGTGCCGTCCGGGCCAAGTACTTTCTCCATCGCCAGCACCGTCTGCCAGCCAAGTACCGCGAAAAGCCCGATGGCGGGCTGCTCCACAAGCCGGTCTTCGATATAGGCGTGGGGAGACATGGTTCAGGCCTCGATGCCCAGGTCCAGCTGATGTTCGAAAGGCGGCGCGAAGACGCCCACGATCACCCAACCATTCAGCCTCGCTACCGGACCCTGCGCTCATGCGAGAGACGAAAGATCGAGCCGCACCGGCCGGAGACAGGGCCGCCGGGACGGTCCGCCGTTTCCCAATGCTCCCCATTAGGACGACCTGAACGCGTTGCCGCCGGCCAACTGGAATCCAGCGTCGTAATCCGCCAGCCCGCCCCGTCATATTGCTCACCATTGCGACAGATTACCCTGTCGTATAGCTCGTGAATAGGAGTACGCCGACCGGACGCTTACCATAATCCAATCGTTTTACAGGAGGTAACGAAGGGAACGGAGAGCGATCCGGCGGTTGGTATCCGTGAAATCCGCGTGATCCGCGGTCAAATGGATGGGGAAAGAAGAGCCCGGAGACGGAGATTACCGCGGATGTCACGGATCGCACGGATGGGAAGCCACTCGCTTACGCTCGCGGCCACAGGAGCGGGAACTGCAAGGTCCCGAGGTCGAGGGGCTCACGCTCGCAGCCACGGCGAGCGGAAGGCTCGAGTGCAGAATCCACTCTCTGTGTGCTCATGCCTTGTCTCTGCGCGCTCTGTGACGAACTGGGGCTTGGTGTCGAGAGACTCGTCTGCGGAATCCACTCGCTCACGCTCGCGGCCCCGGGAGCGGAAGCCTCGACCACAGAATCTAGGCGCGGCCGGCGGCCGTGAAGGCCATCATCAATCACCCTCTTCGTTTTTTAGCCCAACCAGGCGCCCGTCGGCTGCGACCTTGATCTTGATCTTCTTGCCGTCGTCCTTCTTCGCTTTGGCTTCGTAGACGACGCTACCGTCCTTCTTGGTCTCTTTCTCGACTTCGGGGAATTGAACGCCCCCGGCGTTGTCAATGATCGTCTTCTGGACGGCCGCCGGGCAATCGGCGAATTTGACTGAAACTTCCTTTTTCCCTCCTGTGCAGCCGGACACGGCAATAACCAGTCCGATCGCCAACGCGATTAGCCCCAAGCCGATCTGTTTTCTTGTGCGCATAATCCTGTTCCCGAGTTTTGTTTTGGATGGCAGTGCGGATGATTCCCACTGCTCTTTCGGGATAATAGCGCAGCAAGCCGTCCGGTTGCCATGGGGTGTTCAGCGTACAAAGCCTCCTCCATCGTGTAACGAGATAGCGCTTTCCAAGGGGGATGCTCCGGGTCAGGATGGGCGCATGGATCACACTACTCTGGTTCAGCTTGGCTGGGCCGTGGTCATCGTCGCGCTGGGCGGCATCGTCGGCATCGGCCTCGTGCTGCTGGCAGCGACGCATCTCCCGCGGCTCATCGACCGGCTCACCCCAAACCTCGACGAAGGGAAGGAAATCGCGCGCGGCAACATGGCCGTCGCCCAGTATTTCGGCCTCATCGTCGCCGGCTCAATTGTCGGATTGAGCATCGTCATCGCGGCAGCCGTGCTCGGAGGGATCGTCGCGGTGCTGCACTGACGCGATGCACGCGGCGGTTCGATGCTTCGCCCTTGCGGCGCTCGCGTGCGCCCTGGGGCCGCTGGCCTGGGCGCGCGGAGGCGGAGGCTGCTTCCTCCCCGACACACCCGTCACCCTTGCTGACGGCTCGACGCGCGCCATCAGCGCCATCAGGCCCGGCGACATCGTCCTTGCGTTCGACAGCGGCGACAAGCTCGTGCCGGCGGAGGTGTTGACGGTGTTCGTGCACGAGGTCGACGGCTATCTGAGCGTCCGCACCGGGACGCGGCAATTGCACGTCACCGGGGAACATCCGTTCTACGTTGGCGCCGGCGTGTTAAAGACCGCCGAGGCCTTGCGCGCCGGCGACCGCATCGTTGTGTACAACGGCAGTGGACTCGCGCCCGAGATCCTCGTCGCCCTTGAACACGTCGCAGCCCGCGTGCGGGTCTTCAATCTGCAGACAGCCGAGCCTCACACGTACTTCGCAAGCGGCGCCGCAGTGCATAACAAGGGCGGCGGAGGTGGCGGAGGAGGCGGTGGCGGAGGTTTCCACGGCGGCGGCGGTTACCACGGGGGTTCGGGCGGCGGTGGCAACGCCGATCCTGTCATGGTCCTGGTGTTGTTCGGGGTCATCATGCTTGTCGTCGTGGTCTCCAAGATCCGGGAGCATGCGTCGGCCGGCGGGGAAGATCTCGACTTCTGCTTCAGCCGGAGCCAGATCGCCGGCAAGCTGGCCAAGACTGAGAAGCTCCTGACTTTCATCAGCAAGGTGGACGATGCATGGACGGAGGGCAGGTTGCAGGAGCACGCCGGGAAAGTGTTCCGCCAGCTGCAGCAGTGCTGGGAAGCCCGGGAATATGCGCCGATGGAATCGCTGCTCATGCCGGACCTTTACGCCGAACACGTCGCCCAGCTCCAGGGTCTGCGCCAGACGCACGAGGTGAACCGCATCGAGGGTCTCGATGTTGAGGCGGTGGACATCGTGCACGTGAACTACACCGAGAAGCCGGACCACCGCTCCTTCACTGCATTGATCACGGCCTCGGCGCGCGATTACTACGTTGACGACCGCGACCAGTCGTTCCTGCGCGGCGACGATGCTCCGGCGCGGTTCCAGGAATTCTGGACCTTCCACTGGTTCTCAGGAGGCTGGCGCCTGCGAGAGATCGAGCAGACGAGGGAGTCCAGCATTCTCGCGGAGGAAAACCTCTTCGAGCAGTTCACCGACGTCGGTCTCGCCCAAATCTACGACAAGACCGCAGGAAAGACCGGCCCGGCCGGTCCCGACCTCGCGGCCGACGTGGAGACCAAGGGTCAGAAGATCGAGCGGCTGCTGAACTTCCTCGTGCAGACCGATCGTTCGTGGGATCGCGAGGCGATGCTCGGCACCGTCAGGCGGGTTTACCTGAACGTGATGCTGGCATGGCAGGACGGACGGCCCGAGGCGTTCACGGGCGTGGACCTCGAGGCCGGGCTCGCCCAGCATCTGCGCGAAGTCAATGCGGCCAATCAAAGCAGCGGGCGCCGGGTGGAATACCGCAATCTGTGCGTCCGCAAGGTCGAGCTTGTCCATGTGAACAACAAGGACGACCGCCAGCTGGACGAATTCACCGCACTGGTGAGCGCCCACGCCCAGATCGTCATCACGCAGGCGGACCGGGTCGAATACCGCGATCCGGACGTGCGCCCGCTGGAGGACTACTGGACCTTCGGCCGCGCGGAGTCGCGCTGGGTCCTGCGTGAGATACTGCCGAGGGCGGACGGCATCAGCCTGCTGAAGCGCGAGAACGTCGACGAGGGCAGTTCCCCGGAGATGCTCGAATGGTTCTACTCGAAGCCGCGCGCCTCGTAGGGGCCTTTTGGACTTCGCCCTCCAGGCTGCTGAACTTTTGGTTGCGGCATCGACCGACATGGTGAATATGCAGGCCAGGTGCTTTCTTTCGCCCGCAACCTTCTGCCCCCGCGCTGGCGCTGGCTCCTGCCGGCCGCCGTTGCGATGGCACTCTTCCATTTCCTGCCGGGCGGGGCGACGCTTGACCGCGCGTTTCTCGACTTCGCCAGCCGCCACCCGATGCGTGCGTCTCCGCCTCCCGAAGGCTCGGCGATCGTGCTGGTGGATGAAGCCACGATGAAGCAGCTCGCGCCCCTCGGCGTGCGCTGGCCCTTTTCCCGCGCCTATTTCACGGCCCTTATCGCCGCGCTCGATCGGGCGGGGGCCGCGGGGATTGTTGTCGACTTCGAGTTTCTCGATCCGTCGGACGCCGCGGAACAGGATCTCCTGCTCGGGGCGACGGCGGCGGCCACCCGGTCGGTGGTCCTCGCGCGGACCGCCGAAAAACCGCCGGTCTTCTATACCGAATCCTTCCAGCGCGAACAGGGCGTGACGCTGCCTGCGGCGCGGATGGGCAACGTCGACATCCAGGCCGACGCGGACGGCGTCGTTCGCCATTACCGCGTTCCGGGGTCGCTCGCCGCCGCAGCCTTCGTTCCGCCCCCATCCGTATCGGGTGGACTGCTACGCTGGTTCGGCGGCCTCAGGCAAATCGAAGCGCAGCGGGTTCCGGTCCTTCCGGCGGGCCCGTTCATCATCGCCGGCGTTCCGATACAGACCCGGCTCGTCGACAAGTCCCCCCATTTCACAACCGCGGAGGTCGCCGTCGCCCTCGCCGCCGAACCGGCGCTGAACGGCCCGATGGCCGACGCCGTCCGCGGTCGCACGGTCTTTGTCGGGGCCAATGCCTCAGGCACCTTCGACTTCAAACCGCTGCCGGTCGGCGCAGCGATTGAGCCCGGGATTCTGATCCACTGGACAGCGTGGGCGGACCTGAAAGGGCGCGGGTTCATCGCCGAAATCCCGCGCTGGATTGCCCTGCTCTGCGGATTCGCCGTGGCCGGCATGGTGGGCCTTTTCGGGCGGCACCACCGCAGCCTCGTCGCACCGGGGATCGCCGCGGGCTGCCTCGCTCTGCTGTGTGTGGCGGCCGCCTACACCGCCCACTCCGCAGGCTGGTTCTTTCCCCCGGCCACGCCGGCGGTCGCCGCCCTGTTCGCGCTCATGGGCGTCACAGCCGAAAGCTTCATTCTGGAACAGCAGCGAAAGCGCGAGCTGCAGGCCGTCTTCGGAAGCTATGTGGCGCCGGGGGTCGTCGACCTGCTCATGCGCGATCCGACGGCCGTGCGTCTGGGCGGCGAGAAAATGGAGCTCACTGCGTTGTTCTCCGATCTGGCCGACTTCACCTCGCTTTCGGAGAAGATCCCGCCGGAACACCTCGTGGCGGTCATCAATCTCTACCTGCAAGAGGTGAGCGACGCCCTTCTGGCCAAAGGTGCGTACATCGACAAATACATCGGCGATGCCGTCATGGCTGTGTTTGGCGCCCCGCAGGCGCTGCCGGACCACGCGGCCGCAGCCTGCGAGGGCGCGCTCGCCGCGCAACGGGCGCTCGCGGGACTCAACCCCCGCTTCGAGCGCGACTACGGCTGCACGCTGCACATGCGCATCGGGGTCAACACCGGCGACATGATCGTCGGCAACATGGGCTCGGTTCGGAAGAGAAACTACACGGTGCTCGGTGACGCCGTGAATCTCGCTTCGCGCCTGGAGGCGGCAAACAAGAATTTCGGCACCTACATCCTTCTCGGGGAAACCACTGCCCTCCGGGTGCAGGACCGTTTTGCCACGCGGCCGCTCACCCGCCTGGCTGTGAAGGGCAAGCACGAGGCGGTCGAGGTCCACGAACTGGTCGGCCTCAAGGGGACTCTTCCTGATGCGCGGCAGGCATTCCTTGACGCCTATAACACCGCCTACGGGGCGATGGTCGCCCGGCGTTTCGCCGACGCCGCGGACGGCTTCGGACGCGCCCGGGCCATTTCCCCCGACGACGTGATGGCCAAGGCTTGGCATGAGGAGGCCGCCGCCCATGCTCTTCAACCGCCCCCACCCGACTGGCAACCGTTCCTCAAACTCACTTCAAAATGAGACTACCCCTGTTTGTCGTGACCGCGGCATTGCTTGCCGCGACGGCGCAGGCCGCCTACGCCCCGGGCGCCGCCGCCTATACCAAGCGGATACAGACATCCCTTCTCGCCGAACCGGCGCCGCTCGCCACGGTTGTCGCGAAGCTGCAATACGCCCGGAAACTCAAGGTCGAGGAGGTGCGCGGCGCATGGGTGCGCGTGAGCGATGGCGGCAAGACCGGCTGGGTCTTCGCCGGCAATCTCGCCCAGGAAAAGCCGGCGGAGACCGGCGATGCGCTCAATCAGTGGGGCGTCCCGGCCAGTGACACGTCCGCCTCCGCCGCAGCGCGCCCGCTCGTGCCTGGCGCCATCGAATACGCCGACCGCCGAGGACTCGGCCAGGCCCGCAGCGACCTGGAATGGTTGGTCAAGACCAGCGCCGCCATCCCCTACACAGACGTGAAGGCCTACAAGCAGGCGCAGAAGAAAGGAGAATTCCAATGAACATTTCCCGGCTCATTTTCTGCAGCTTCGCGGCACTTGGCGCCGCTGCCGCTTTGCGCGCCGGATTCCCGGGCCTCGACGGCGTGGATTTCAACAAGCTCGTGGACAACGCCAAGGACGTCGGCAAGATGGCCAAGGGCGCCGCCGGCATCGGACCGCAGGAGGAACGTGTGATCGGCGGCTCCGTTGCCGTCGAGATTCTCGGAAGCTACGGCGGCATCGTGCGCGACGAGGCGATCATGCGGCGCGTCAATCTGGTCGGCCGGACGCTGGCGGAATGCTCCGATCGTCCCAATCTGGACTGGCGCTTTGCCGTGCTCGACAGCAGCACCGTCAACGCATTCTCCGCTCCGGGCGGCTACGTCTTCATCACACGCGGACTCTATGCGCTGCTCGACGACGACGATCAGCTGGCCGGCGTTCTCGCCCATGAGATCGCGCACATCACCCAACGCCACGCGCTGAAGATCGTCGCGCGCGGCGAGTTCCTGGCCGGCGCGACCAGCATCGCGGCCCGCAACAGCGCCGACGTGCGCAACGCCGAGGCGCAGCTCCGGCAATTCGACCTCGGCATAAACAAAATCATCGAGGTTCTCCTGAAGACGGGCTTCGATCCCAAGACGGAATTTGAAGCCGACGCCATCGGCCACAACCTCGCCGCCACCGCCGGCTACTCGCGCGACGGCCTGAAGCTGGTTCTCCAGACGCTTCAGCAGGACGACGCTGGTGCGTCCAAGGCTGTCTTCTCAACCCACCCTCCCCTCGCCGACAGAATCCAAAAACTGTAGATGTCACTTACAGACGGAATGCTGGCAACGTACGCAAGACTCGGGGAGACGGCGATCGGGGCGCAATCGCCGTCAACATGAACGACCTCGCTCTTCGCATCAGGGCCAACCTTGGGCAAAAACTTCTCCTCAGCGCGGCTCTGACCGTCTCCGTCTGGGGCGGCTACCTTCTGATCCAGCGGTTTCCGTTCCGCCCGGTGACGGTCGTGCAACCATCCCGGCTCGACAGGCTGATTCCCTTCATGCCCGGAGCGGTCTATCTTTACGAATCGATCTGGCTGTTGATGCCGGTCGCTCCCTGGCTAATGACCTCGGCGGACGAACTCAAGCGTTATACCCGGGGTCTGGTTGCCATCTGCCTGGCGGGATTCACGGTGTTTCTCCTGTTCCCGACTTCCCTTCCCCGTCCAAAATGTCCGCCGGATGTCAACCTCCTGTACGCGACACTGGTCCATGTCGACAGCGAGCTGAATGCGTTGCCGTCCCTCCATTCCGCGTTCGCCGTTTTTCACGGTCTTTGCTGCCAGGCGGTCTTCTCCTCCGGGCGCTGGTCTGGGAGAATCCGCTGCCTGGTCTGGATCTGGGTGCTTGGAATCATCATCTCGACTTTCCTGACCAAACAGCACGTTTTGTTGGACGCGGCTGCCGGCGCCTTGCTCGGCGTCGCCTGTCATTGCCTCTTCTCCCGCCGGGCCGGGAATCCTCGTCACGCACCGCACACGCTTGAATACATCCGGCGCAGAAACCGTTCCTGATGATCCCCCCGCAGGGACTGGACAGTCTGATGCGACGGGCCGAAGTCGCGTTGCCGTCGCCGCCTGCGACTCCTATTCTCCCGACCGGGTGAAGAGCGCCCTGGAGGAGATCCTTTCGAGCCTTGGCGGCATGTCAGCCTTTGTGAAACCGGGGCAGACGGTCCTGGTGAAGCCGAACCTTTTCAGCGCCCACCCGCCCGAGCACGGTGTGACGACGCATCCCGAGGTGGTCCGTCAGGTCGCCCTGTTGTGCATCGAGGCAGGCGCGCGGCGGGTTTGGGTTGGCGACAGCCCCGTGGGATTGCAGCCCGAGGCCAGGCTCTGGTCGCTGACCGGCATGGACAAGGCCCTGGCGGGCACCCGCGCCGAGCTGAAATCCTGGAAGGGCCCGCAGATTCCCGTGAACTGTGGCGATGACATTCTGGCTGTGCCCGAATGGTATCGCGACATCGATGTGATCGTCTCCCTCCCCAAGCTCAAGACGCATGGCCTGACCACGATCACCTGCGGCCTGAAGAACGTCTACGGTATGGTGAACGGTCCGGCAAAGTCGCAATTCCATGTGAAATACCCCTCGCCGGCGACGATGAGCTCCTTCCTGGTGAGGGTCTTCGCCGCGTTCAGGCCGGCCCTTACAATTGCAGACGCGATTGTTGCAATGGAAGGAAACGGCCCGGCCCACGGCCAACCGCTCTCCGCCGGCCTCCTCCTGGCCAGCCGCGACGCCGTCGCGCTCGATGCCGTCGCCTGCGCCGCCCTCAAGATTTCGCCCGCTACCGTGCCGATGATCCGGATGGCCGCCGCGAGCGGTCTTGGAATCATGGAAGCACCCGGCATCCAACGCACGGGAAGCGGCCTGACCCGCCTGGAAACGCTCCGGATGAAGCCATCCGTTGCGCGGTACCTGGGCCGGATACCGGAGGTTTTTTTCCGCCTCACTCCCTGTCTCGTCCGCCTCCATCCCAAGATCAGGAATCGTTTGTGCGACCGGTGTGGCACCTGCGTCCGGACATGCCCGAAGAATGCCATCAACAAAAACCGGCCCGCCGATTTCCCCGTCATCGACCGCCGGGAATGCATCGACTGTTTCTGCTGCATCGAGTCCTGCCCGAAAAGTGCGATTGCGGCCCGGCTGTACATCGCGAATCTCTTTTTCGTGATGCAGCAGAGGCGCGACGGCGCGGCTGAAAAATGATCCGGCAAATCCTGTTCCCCGGCCTGCTTGAAACCGGGCGGGCTCACGACGGGATCTTCGCGATCCGGGACGGTTTCGTGAACCTTTTCGTCCTTGAGGCGGAGGGAGGACTCGTTTGCATCGATGCCGGCTGGAACCTGCGCCGCATCCGCCGCGGATTTGACGCGCTTGGGTTCAAGGTCGACGACGTCGTCGCCGTCTGCCTGACCCATCTGGACTGGGACCATGCGCGGGGACTGAACCTGTTCCCAAACGCCGACGCGTTCGCCGGTGAGCACGAGATTCCCGCGCGCTCCCCGGGACGCCGAGGGTCGCCAAAGCCGCTCATCCCGGATACCGCAGTTGAGGAGGAATCCACTCGCTCACGCTCGCGGCTACGGGGACTGGGAGCCTCAACTGCGGCATCTAGGCTCATCCCGGTGCGGGACGGGCAGACATTGACGCGAGCGGGGATCACCGTGCGCGTCATTGAAACACCGGGACACACCAGGGGATCGGTATCCTATCTGGTCGCAGACAGGTTCCTCTTCACCGGGGACACCGTGCGTCTCCGCCGCGGCGAAGCCCTCCCGTTCTGGTCCATTTTCAATCGTGATCGCGGGGCGCTTGAGGGTTCGATTCGCAAACTCTCGCGCATCGATGGCATCGAGTGCCTCCTGACCGGCCACACCGGGCTCTCCCGCGACGTCGCCGACTCCTTCCGCCGCTGGCGGCAGCCCGCGTCGGATGCCCCAAAGGCGGAAGCGCATCAGCCGTGAAGATCCTCCTCATCCACCCGCAGAACTACCTGCAGCGGCACTCGACGGGGATCTATGGCCGGAGCCTCCGCTACGCGCCGCTCACCATGCCCACGCTGAAGGCGCTGGTTCCGCCCGAACTTGGCGCACAGGTGCGGATCGTGGACGAGATGGTGGAGGATGTGGACTTCCGCACCCCGGCGGACCTCGTGGGAATCACGGCGATCACGGGGACTGCTCCCCGGGCCTTCGAGATTGCCGACCGTTTCCGGGCCCTCGGCTCAAAAGTCGTCCTCGGCGGCGTCCACCCCACGTTGCGGACCGAGGAGTGCCTCCCCCATGCGGACGCCGTGGTTCGCGGCTATGCCGAGCGGACATGGCCGCGGCTGCTCCGCGACTTTTCGGCAGGAAGGCTGCAGCGGCTTTATGAAGACGCCGAGCCGTTCGATCCGGCGCTGATCGTGCCTCCCGACCGCTCGGGCATCCGACGCCGCGACTACATCGGCTGGGGCACGGTGGAGATGAGCCGGGGGTGTTCCAACCGCTGCGATTTCTGCATCAGCCACCGGTTTCACCGCACGTACATCCGCCGGAAGATCGGTGACGTGATCAAGGAGGTGGCTTCGCTTCGAAGCAAAGTCATCTTCTTCCTCGACCCGAACCTCATCGGCGACCGGGAGCATGCCAGGGAATTCTTCCGCGAGTTTGCCCGCCTGAAGAAATGGTGGGTGGGGTGCGCATCGCTCGATGTGGTCGACGATCCCGAGCTTCTTTCGATCATGGAAAAAAGCGGCTGCCGCGGACTGCTCATGGGATTCGAGTCCGTCCGACAGGAGGCTCTGGCTTCAGCAGGCAAGACCGCGAACCTGGGCCGGACCTACGCCCGGGTTGTGGATGCGCTTCATGAGCACGGCATCCTCGTCCAAGCCTGTTTTGTCTTCGGGTTTGATACGGACGACACCACAGTTTTCGAGGAGGCCGCGGAATACATTGAGAAAGCCCGCTTCGACCTCCCGCAAATCAGCATCTACACACCCTTCCCTGGAACTCCGGTTTTCGACCGGATTGAAAAGGAGGGGCGGATACTCACCCGCAACTGGTCCCTGTACAACGGCCAGAATGTTGTTTTCCGCCCCCGCCTCATGACGCCCGGAGAGTTGGAGCGCGGCACGGACTTCGTCCGCAAGCGCGCCTATTCCTGCGCCGCGCTTTCCCGGCGTCTGTTCACCAGGCCGCTGTGGGTGAAACCGTTCGTCATCCTGTCCTATCTCGGCTTCCGGTTCTATCAATATCGCATCGCCAGGGCCGGCGGCGAAGCCGCGGCAGCGGGCGCACCCAGCTTCGACGGGTGATGCCGGGACCTTTCAAGATTCCGCAGTTGAGGCGGAATCCACTCGCTCACGCTCGCGGCTACGAGGAGCGAAGGCCTCAACCGCGGAATCCAGGTTCAGCGATCGAATCCATCCCTGTCGAGGGGCTGAACATCCTCCTCGAAGTACCTGTGAAACGCCCGTGGAAGCCGGCGATAATCAACGCCGGCTGCGGAGCTCGAAAGGTCCCGGGAATTGTAGGTGTTCCAGAACAGAACCGTCTTCCCCTTCAAAAGCCCTCCGGCGGCATCACCGACAAGCGCGGAGAACGCCTTCGCCGAGTACGTGCCGTTGAGGACTATCCCGGCTTTCTCCTTCATCAGCGCGGCAGCCCTCACAGCCTTCGCGGTGAAACGCGCATAGCCGTCCCCCAGGCAATCGTTCCTGATCTCAACTCCATCGTCTGAGATGTTCAGGCGCGGGAATGAGGCGTCCGCCCGACGCAAGAGCGAGACGGTGTCGGAAAACAGCTGTCGGTGTTTCTTCAAGCGGGCATACCGTTCCTCGATCACCCGCACCGCGACAACCCGGCTTCTGAGCCCGGCCGCTCTCAGCCCCAGCTCCAGCCCCACCGATGTGCCCATCGATCCGAGCGGGACGTAGATGATGTCGGGCTCCGGCATTTTCGCGGCGCCGATCTGCTCCTTCAGTTCAAACGCAGCGTTGACGTAGCCGAGAATCCCCAGTGGACAGGATCCACCGGCCGGTATGATCCGGGGCAAAACGCGCTGTCGTATCCCGCCCAGAAGGAGCGTCCTCGCCAACCCGATTCCAAGCAGGGTCCAGTTCTCGAAGTGACGGAGATCGGCGCCGAAGTGTTGACCGGCAAGAAGATTCCGCCGGACGTAGTGCGCGTTGACCTGAGGAAGCAGCAGGGAGGTGCAGCCCAGTCCGAGGCGGCGGGCATAAATTGCGGTGGCAAGGGCGTGGTTCGATCCGGCAAAACCGAAGGTGACCACCTCCTTTGCGTTCCGCCGCAGGGCATCGCCGAGGAGGAATTCCAGCTTGCGGACCTTGTTGCCGCCGTACACCGCGTTCGTGAGGTCGTCGCGCTTCACCCAAAGGCTGTGAACGTCCAGGCCGTCGAGCAGATGCGAGAGATCGGTCATCGGTGTGGGCAGCGACGCGATTCCAGCGAGCGGCAAGGTCGCGGTCCGCGGGAAGCGCTCGAACAGGGACAGCGGGGTCGTTTGCGACATGCGGTCGGTCTCCTCGGCGGGAGTCAGTGTCCCCGCAATGGTAGCGCGAGTTCGCCTACTCCTCGCGCTCGCGCACCTGGTACCGGATGACGGTCTTGGGGTTCTTGGCGTCGGGCCGCGACTGGTATTCCTCTTCGTGTGGGCCGGCGATCTCGTAGCCCTGCTCGGCGATGAAGGCATGCAGCAGCTCGATGGTC
>PMKA01000034.1 GCA_003157575.1 Opitutia bacterium | reverse complement strand
CGCGCCTTCTACCAGAAAGTCGCCTCCGCGGATCAGGGCCAACTCGTCCTCACTCGTACTCTTGCCGACAAAGGAAACCAACCATGATAATCTCGCTCTCTTCCTGCTCTGCTCGTTTTCTAGCCGCCGCTCTGCTTGTTGTTCTCTGCGCTCCCTGCCACGCCAACTGGTTCGGCGGCAAGCAGGATCCGCCGCAGTGGGGTCTCGACGCTGCCAAAACGCCCACCCCCGCCTACGCCAAGGATGCCGCATCCGTCATCCTCTATGACGAGTACCTCGAGACCGTTGATGCCCAGGGACGCGCCGTCGAGCGCGAGCGCGAAGCCATTCGCATCCTCAAGCCACAGGGCCGAAGCGAAGCAATGTGCAGTGTCGGCTACGACGTGGACGAAAAGATCAACTACTTCCGCGAGTGGACCATCGCCGCCGACCAGAAGCAGTACCAAGCCCAGGACACGGACTTCATCGATAAGGGCGATCTCGGCATCCCTATCATGCTCTCCACCCGCAAACACCGCGTTGTGCTTCCTCCCGCCGCCGATGTTGGCGCCACCATCATTTGCGAGTCCGAAGAACTTCTTGCGCCTTATTTAAAGGAGACGGTTTGGCAAATTCAGAGCCACATTCCTGTCGTTTTCCAGGCCCTTGAAGTGGACCTTCCCGCCGGTCGCTCCCACTCCGAGGCATGGCACAAATTCACGCCCGTCAAGCCCGTCGAGGTCGCTCCCAACCACTGGCGATGGGAGTTGAAAGATATGCCTGCCCTCGACCTCCGCGACGTGAAGGCCCATCCCGAGTGGGCGGCACTCGCCGCGCGCATGTCTGTTCAGTGGGGCGATGCCGCCGTTGAAGGCAAAGACAATCAGTGGCGAGCCATCGGCCAGTGGACCACCACGCTGGAGGCAAACCGCCCCGACCCGTCGCCTGAAATCACCGCCCAAACACAAAGCCTCATCGCCGGTGCACCAGACTTCTACGCCAAACTCAGCCGCATCACCGAGTATATCCAGAAGAACATCCGCTACTTCATCGTCTCGCGCGGCATCGGCGGTTTGCAGGCCAATCATGCCGCCGACATCTTCCGCAATCGCTACGGCGACTGCAAGGACAAAACCACCCTGCTCATCTCCATGCTCCAGGTCGCCGGCATCCACGCCTTTTACATGCCCGTGGACAGCCGCCGCGACGTCGTCGATCCTGATATGCCCTCCCTGTTGGGCAATCACATGATTACCGCCATCGAGATTCCCGCCGATCTGCAGGACCCGCGTCTCAAGACCATAGTCAAAGCCAAAGACGGTAAGCGCTATCTCATCTTCGACCCCACCGACGAGCGCACCCCCGTCGGCAATTTGCCCTCGGAAGAGCAAGGCAGCTACGGCATCCTTGCCGCTGGCGCTTCCAGCCAGATCATCGCCCTGCCGGTCCTTGGTCCGGTGGACAACGGCAACGAGCAGAAAGGCAACTTAACCCTCGCCGCCGACGGCACGCTCACCGGTTCAATCGACACGGCGCACACCGGTCCCGAGGGCGCTGACCTGCGCCTCATTTTTAAGTACACCAACGAGAAGGAGCGCCACGAGGCCTTTGAGAAGCTGATCGCACAAACCCTCCCTGGCGTCACCCTCAACAGCTTTTCCATCACCGAACCCTCCGCCCTCGATAAGCCCCTCGAACTCCACTTCAAGGTGACGGCGCGCCAATACTCTCATCAGGCAGGACCGCTCCTGCTTGTCCGCACTCTCTATTTCCGCTCCTACTCCGTGCCCTTCGACGACAAGCCGCGTATTTACCCCATCGACCTTGACGCCACCGGCCGCTGGCGTGACAGCTTCGACATCGCCATCCCTCCCGGCTACGTCGTCGNNGTCCGCCAGGTCGAGATTCCTCCCACAAAAGCCTCCGCCTTCCGCCACTTCGAAACTGTCATCCTCTCCGACGAAAAGAACGCCGCCGTCCTCAAAAAACAGTAGCCGCAACACACATCGGGATTCCCAGGTCCCTTTTTTGGGGACCTGGGAATCCCCAAATCATTTACGCTAATCAAGTCATGATTCGCTGGCTGGTCATCGGAATCGGCGACATCGCGCGCCGCCGCGTCATCCCCGCCATCCTTGCGGAACCGCGCAGCCGCCTGCAGGCGCTCGTCACCCGCGACCCGCAAAAAGCTTCCGCCTACCCAGGCGCTGAGGTCTTCACCAACCTCGAAGTCGCTCTCCAGACCACCCCCATCGACGCCGTCTACATTGCCTCGCCGGTCGCGCTCCATGCGCCCCAAACCATCGCCGCCCTGCACGCCGGCAAGCACGTACTCTGCGAAAAACCCACCGCCCTCAACCTCTCTGCAGCGCAATCCATGCTCGACGCCGCCCGCGCTCACCAGCGCCTCTTCGCCGTCGCCTATTATCGCCGTCTCTTTCCCAAACTCCTCCACGCTCGCCAGCTCATCGCCGATGGCGCCATCGGCCAGCCCCTCCTGGCTGAGGCCAACTGTCATGAATGGCGCAGCAGCGACGCTCCGGACGGAGCCAGAAGCTGGCTCTTCAACCCCGCAATGTCCGGCGGAGGCCCGCTCTTCGACACCGCCTGCCATCGCATCGACGCCATGAATTTCCTCTTCGGCGAGCCCACTCGCGCCACCGGCCTGCTCTCCAACGCCGTCCACCACACGCCCGTCGAGGACTCCGCCACCGTCCTCATCCAATATCCGCCCGGCATCCATGCGACCGTCGATGTCCGCTGGAACTCGCACATCGACCGCGACCAGTTTCGCGTCATCGGAACCGAAGGCGAAATCAATCTCGATCCCTTGAGCGGCCCCATCCTCAGAGTCGGAAATCGGGAAGAATCGCTCCCCACGCACGCCAACCTGCACTATCCCTGCATTGAAAACTTCGTCTCCGCCATCCTTGACGGAACGCCCCTAGCCTGCCCCGGCGAGCAAGCCCTCTGGACCGACCGCGTCTTGGAAACAGTTCTCTACGCCAACCAGTCCCGTACCTGATTCTGCACACTCCGCTATTTTTGCATCGCAAATAGTGCAAAGCTGGGCCTATACTTCTT
>PMKA01000521.1 GCA_003157575.1 Opitutia bacterium | reverse complement strand
CCCAGTTGCCGGTTGGATAGGTGATGGACTGGACCGCATCGTACCAGCCCGAACCTGACGAGGAGTTGTAATAGGTATAGGTGCTTGTGGGAGGCGATGTTACGCCAGGTCCCATGACGGTGCTTGCGAGCTCCGTAAACGATCCAACCGTGGTATAGTTCTTCTGCTTCACGACGGTCCCTCCGTCTTGCGAACCATAGGTGACCGTCGATCGGGCGCCGTTGACAACCGTCGTAATCGGATTTGAAGTATCGATCGGATTTCCTGGCGCCGCCACGCGCCAATCGTACAAGGTCCAGGTGCCGCTTACGTACTGCAAGACAGTAGACCAGTTCACCCCGTCCTCCAACTTGTCGATCCTGATGCCGGTTCCACCACTCACTGTGTACTGGCTGACCGTATACGTGATGAATGGCGTTGTTGGAGTTCCGGACTGACATACACGAATTTGATATGAGGTGCCGTTTGCAACATAAGGATCGACATTTACCACAACATCTCTGGATTGAATCTGGGTGATGTATCCACCTGTTCGCGTCACCGACACTTCCGCAGCGTCGACCGTGTCGTAGATGAGGGCAGATGTTGTGTAGAGATCCGGCGTTATTGCGGGCGCCCTGATTCCCACTCCGCCTGCGAAGCGCCCGTTTCGGAGCGATCCCAGTCCGATATACCAGATCGGCTTGTCCTCCACGAACGATGAACACTTTCCGCCGCGTTTGCCTGCGAGACTCTGGGTGAGGTCGTTGATCTTTTCAAGGCGCAGCGTAAAACTGTAATTCGCAGATCCTGCAGACCAGCTTGTAGTCTTGTTGCCATTGATGTAGATGTCGCAGCCGTCCACCGGCAGGAAAACCACAATGACGACCGCCATGAAGCTGCTTGTGACTGTGACGTTATAGTTCTTGCCCGGGATCAGACTCGACATCGCGAGGGAAGAAGAGTAGAGGACCAAACCCGTTTGCGGGTTGCTGATGCTCGCGGATGAAACTCCCCCGGAACCAGCTCTGAACGAAAACGAGGCGTTCATGCCGGGCGGCGTGTAGTTGCAAACCCCGTAGCCGTAGTAACTGACCGGAATCATGACCGGGTTGTCAAATTGCTGCGCGCGGACGCACGTCGATGCAGCGATGAGCGCAAAAACAAACAAGAGCGATTTCATGGGGTTCAAAAAGGGGGAAGATCCATCGTGGCAGGGGATGTACCCACTTTAGTGTCCGAATTGAGCGACGGCCTTTGAAAATTCCAAATCGAGGTCGAGCACACGGTCGTCGTCCGGCTTCAGCGCCCTTGCTGCTTCCAACAGGACGATTGCCTTGGCTTTGTGATCGAGAATTCGTCCCTCCAACAATGCCTCCCAATAGAGGCGTTCTTCGCGGTCAGCGTCGTTACCTTCCTTCATTTCCGCCAATCGGGCGATTGCACGCTGGGCCAGCTTGATTGCCCGCGGGTATTCGTTGTCGTTTTGGAGTTGCCCGCAGACCACTGCCGCGCGGCGCGCCAGGGCAACGCTCGGGACGAGCTTTAATCCACCCGACGCGCTCAGCTGCGCGTCCGTCCCTGAATCATCGTCGGCGCAGGCCGCCCTTTGAGCGGCGGCGACGATCGTCAGCTCCGCCTGAACAGGTCCCGCCGCAGCCGCGCTGTCCGCGGAGGCGGACGAACCCGCAGGCGCCGCACTGGCGCCCGCCGAAGACGCATCCGCCCGCAACACCGGGGTCAGCAGGCAGCTGCATGACAAAACGAGAATACCTGACACGGAGGATTTCATGGAGATAAAAGGTCCGAAAAACGGGGGAAGGCCCTAATCAGAAGAAACTTCGGAGTAATCGCCTTATGGGACAGGGCATCTCGACAGATGAACTTTATCTGTGATGTTAATCCGCCGCTTGTGTCAAACTGAAATTCTTGCATCTTGGTTGTGCTTTGCATTCTCGGGAACGCTCATTCCGAGGCCTGCCAGGCCATAAACTGTACCTTGATTCAACTGGCTGGAGAGGCAGGGGCGCATCACGAACAATCCCCTGCGGTTGGTCGGCAGGGCGGAGACCAGGAGAGTCGATCTTATGGGGTTATGTCTCACATATTACCTCTGCGACGGGGGGCAAACCCGAAAGGGGGGGATTTGTGGTTTGTGGTTGGTGCGCCTGCCCGAACTGGAGTCGTCTTTCGTCACGATCTGACTTCGTGGGCCTTCGACAGGCTCAGGCTCTTTGAGAAAACTGGGCGGTTTTCCACACTGGCATTCGAAAAGGTTGCCTGGGCATCGTACTCCTTCGCCGAGGCTACGGAACACACGTAGCTTTCGAAGGCGGAGCTGCGATGCGGCTGACAAGACCGGGAATGAAGGTGTCAAAGAAGGACGGGGTGGACGCTGGGGTGCGGTGGCGTGGTTGGCGCTGATAAGTGTTCCCTTTGCCGGGTTGGCCTGTATTCCGTGATTTCATTCATGGCACGAATGTCGGTCAGGCAGATGTGGAAGGCGAAGATCGAAGGCAGGCTGGCTGCGCCGGCCCGGCAGAACGCCGGCGACGGGGTCCGCCGACCATTTTCGGGCCGGGTGCTGGGCATCGATCCCAGCCTCAGGGGAACCGGCCTCGCGCTGATTGAATTCGCTGCAGGGCGCCAGGCGCTGCTCCTCCGGGCGCGGACGGTGCGCGTCCCGTCACGGGTTTCGATGGCCGGGGCGCTGGCGGAGATTCACCGGGCGGTGGACGAATTCCTCGATACTGCCGACGTGCGTCACGTCGCGCTCGAACAGACGATCTATGTGCAGAACTTCCAGACCGCGCAGATCCTGGGCGCGGCCCGCGGCGCGGCGATCGCGGCGGCGGCGTTGCGGGGAAAGCCGGTTTTCGAGTACCCTCCGCTGCGGGTGAAACAGGCGGTCGTCGGCGTGGGCCGTGCGAGCAAGGAGCAGATGCAGCGGACGATCATGGCGCTGCTGGGGCACGGCGCGCCGCTTGCCTCCGACGAGGCCGACGCCGCGGGCGTGGCCGTATGCCACGCGTTCACGTGGCGTGAGGAATAGGAATTCGCGGCGCGGATTCCTCAGCCGAGCACGGTCTTCAGGATGCGGCTCAGGTCCGTCACGCGGTAAGGCTTTGTGAGGTAGCCGCAGAATCCCATGTCGAGGTACTTCTTCGCCATCTCCTCGCTGTCGTAGCCGCTGGAAACGATTGCGCGCATCTCGGGGTCCAGCTCGTGCAATTGTTTGAAGGCCTCCTCGCCGCCCATTCCGCCGACGATGGTGAGGTCCATGATAACCACGTCGTAGGGCTTGCCGATGTTGAGGAAACGCTTGTAGAGCGCGACGGCCTCCTCGCCCTTCTTCGCGATGTCGTACTTGTACTCGAGACTCTCCAGCATGCCTCCGGTGATCTCGCAGATCTTGTCGTCGTCATCCATGAACAGGATGCGGCCGGTTCCGAAGCGGAGCGTCGGCGCGCGGCGGGCCTCGACTTCGACCGGCTGGCCGGCCCGGGGCAGGAAGACCGTGAACGTGGTGCCGGAGCCGACGGTGGAATCCACCCCAATCTGGCCGCCGTGTTTTCGGACGACATCGAGCACGGTTGCGAGGCCGAGGCCGGTACCGGTCTTTTTCGTCGTAAAAAACGCCGCGAAGATCTTCGCGATGTTCTCCGGCGGGATGCCGCAGCCGTCGTCCTGCACGTCGAACTGCACATAATCCCCCGCCGGGAGGGAGGAGACCTGGCCCTCGGCAAGGGTTGTGTTGGCGGCGCGAAGCCAGATGTGGCCAAAACGCCCCTCGGGCATCGCCTGGGTCGCGTTGACGACGAGGTTCTGGAAGACCTGCAAGAGTTGTGCGCGGTCGCCGAGGACGTTGCCGGTCCCGGGAGCGACCTCGACGATCACCTCTGTGGTGGCGCCGGCGGTGGCGACGCGGACCGCGTCCTTCAACACCGTGACCGGCGCGAGCACCGTCTGCACAGCGGTCTCTCCCTTGGCGAAGGTGAGAAGTTGTTTGGTCAGGCCCTTCGCCGCCAGGCAGGATTTTTCGCTGTCGTCGAGGCGGGAATAGTCCCGGTTGTCCTTGGCGAGCGAAATGCCCCCGAGAATCGTCGTGAGAAGATTGTTGAAATCGTGGGCGATGCCGCCGGCGAGCACGCCCAGGGATTCAAAGCGATTGGCCCGAATCAGCTCCTCAGGCGTCAGCGTCATCTCCTGGGGATTGCGGAGGACGACCACTGCGCCGATTATCCGGCCGGAAGAATCGGAAACGGGGCGCGCGCTGAAGACGATCGGCTCGGGCCTGGCTCCCTCGCCGCGGTCGAGCGAATAGTCGTTGTTCAGCTGCACCATTTCGCCGAGATCGAAAAGACGGGCGGAAGGGAATTCGACCGTGTGGCCCGTGGCGCAGTGGACCAGCGGCAGGAGCTCGACGAGGGAACGGCCGCGAAGTTCGTCCGGCGCCTGGCCGAGAAGCTGGACGGCCTTGTCGTTCGCCCATATTGCGCGCCCGGTGGCATCGGCAAACACGACGCCCTCGCGCAATTCGCCGAGTGCGCCGGCCAGCAATGCGGAGGGGAGCGTCTGGTTCCCGATCGCCGGCAGCTCCGGGGGCAGCGCCAGGTGGAAGCCGATGACCCGGAGCAATTCGCGCTTGCGGGAGATATGACGGAAAACGCCGCCGAGCACCCAGAGATAGCGGCCGTCCTTGTGACGCAGCCGGCAAAGCTCGATGTAGGAGGTCTGCCCGGGGTTCCGGGAGAGAAAGAATTCCTTCAGGCCGGCGGGAGTGTCGTCCGGATGCAGGGCGCGGGCGAGCACGTCGGGATTGTCGACCAGCTCCTCCGGGGCATAGCCGAGCAGGCGTTTCCAGGACGGGGAGAACCAGTGGCGCCCGGCCGCGAAATTCAGGTCGAAGGCTCCGAGCGGGCCCGGACCGGAGAGCTCCTCAAAGCGATCCTCGCTTTCGAGGGCCGCGTCTTCGAACTCCTTGCGCTCCGAGATGTCGATGTGCACCCCGACCACGCGCTCAATCTCGCCGTTGGCGCCGATCACCTGGAGGCCGATGCCCTGCAGCCAGACAAAGTGGCCCTTTTTATGGCGCATCCGATATTCTGTGGAGAAGGTGCGGGCGCCGCGGGCGGATTTCTTGGAGGCCCGGTCGGGCGCCGCGCTGGAATCCTCCGGATGAAGCAGCTTGCGCCAGGTGTCGAATGTGGCGTCGAGTTCGCCGTCGCCATACCCCAGCTGTTTTTTCCATGCCGTTGAGTAATGGAACGTTCCGGCCTTGAAATTGAGGTCGAAGAAGCCGACCGGGCCGCGGTCCCCCAGAATCGTGATCAGATCTTCATCCGAGGCGCGAGGCCCCACCGGTTTCACGAACGCGATGTAGCCCGGCTCCGCGGCCAGTTTCGCCTTTTCCAGGCGAACGGAGACATCAAGGCGGTCTCCCTTCACAGGCTGAGCCGCAAGCCGCAGCGGGCCCGGGGAGGCCGAAGCCAGCAGCGCGTCCCATTGCGATTCAAGCCAGTGGGCGTCGCCCGAAGTGACGTCGAAGGCGAAAAGCGCGGCGAAATGCCCGTCGTTTAGGCCGGCCTCACCCGCGTTCCAGAGGGAACATGCACCGGCGTCAGCAAGCAGAATTTTTCCGCTTGCATTCAGGACGAGCACCGCCTCGGTCACACAACGGGCGTTGCTGCCGGTTGCGACAACGGACTGCGTTTGCGAGGAATTCGCCACGAGGAACTTGTGCGTTCAAGCGGCGCCACGACGGCGCCAGCGTGTAACGCTGCTGGAAGCGTGGGCAATCTCGGCGGGTTGTTAAGAGAAAAATGGTTAATTTCTTTTGGGGGCGGGCTGATTGCCTCCCCATCCGGCCCGGTTTTCAGGAGGGCGGCGGCCTTGTTTTCGACGGTCAGACCGGGCGGCCGGTCCCGGTCACTGCCCTTTTTCTTCCTGCCAGCGCCGCACGCGTCCCGCCAGGAAATCGATGTAGGCCGGGTGATCGTTCAGGCAGGGGATGTGTTCAACCGACTCGCCGCCCGCTGCGAGAAAGGCCGACCGGCCCGCAATCCGGATCTCCTCCAGCGTCTCAAGGCAGTCGGCTGTGAACGCGGGGGTGATTATCAGCAGCCGCTTCAGCCCCCGGGCGGCAAGGCGCTTCAATTCCCGATCGGTGTAGGGTTCAAGCCAGGGTTCGCCTGCCAGGCGGGATTGAAAGGAGATGGAATAGCGCCCGGAGTCGAGGCCGGCGCGACGGGCGAGAAGTTGCGTCGTGCGCATGACTTGCGCCCTGTAGCAGGTCGCGTGGGCCGGACTGCAGGTGTTGCAGCAATCGGGCGCCACCGTGCAGTGGGCGCGGGAGGAATCCGCCTTGCGCAGGTGCCTGACGGGAATGCCGTGATAGCTGAACAGCAGGTGGTCGTGGGGCCTGGCTAGAAACGGCTGGATTGTCGCAAAAAGGGCCTCGATATAGTCATCATCGCCGTAGAAAGGCTGCACCGTTTCAAGGCGGATGCCGGGCGCAAGGCGCGCAACCTCCTCCCGGACCTTCACCGCGACGGTCTCCCAGCTCGACATCGCGTAGTGCGGGTATTGCGGAATGAGCAGGAGTTCGCGGACGCCGCCCGCGGCGAGTTGTGCCACGGCGTTTGCGATCGACGGGCGGCCATAGCGCATGCCGACCGCCACCGGCATGTCGGGTCCGAGCCTGGCGGCGAGCTTCTGTTGCACGCTCCGCGTCGTGACGACCAGCGGCGATCCCCCGGGCGTCCACACGCTCGCGTAGGCGCGGGCCGATTTTGAGGGACGGAAGCGCAGGATGATCCCGTGGAGCAGCAGCCAGCGCAGG
>PMKA01000461.1:2913-3087 GCA_003157575.1 Opitutia bacterium | reverse complement strand
CTCCGTCGCCGGCGTGCTCGACGCTGCACAGGGCCTCGTCACCCAGCGCCCCTTCCGCTCGCCCCACCACACCATCTCCGACGCGGGACTGATCGGCGGCGGCATCATCCCCCGGCCTGGAGAAGTTTCTTTGGCCCACAACGGCCTGCTCTTTCTCGACGAGCTGCCGGAGTT
>PMKA01000461.1:0-2878 GCA_003157575.1 Opitutia bacterium | reverse complement strand
CGACATTCACATCGAAGTTCCGGCGGTGAAATACAAGGAGCTGCGCGGATCGGCGGCCATCGAAGGCTCGGCCGAAATTCGCGCCCGCGTGCTCGCCGCTCGTGATCGCCAGCGCCAGCGCTTCCGCAAATTCGGCGAGAAAATCTACTCCAACGCGCAAATGACCACCCGCCAGATCCGCTCCTACTGCGAACTGGGCGCCGACGCCGAGAGCCTCCTGGAGCGCGCCATGCAACAGCAGGGACTCACCGCGCGCGCCCATGATCGCATCCTCAAGGTTGCCCGCACCATCGCCGACCTCGAAGGCGCGGAAAACTTGGCCGTCGCCCACCTCGCCGAGGCCATCCAGTACCGCACCCTCGACCGAAGCTATTGGGCTTAGTGCTAAGACCGTGTGATTTAGTAATTGTGCCTGGACAAGCGCGTGCGAGGACGCCCGCGCTACAGCGGCCAGGAGGCCAGCGCTACATTCCTGTTATTACAAATTCAAGCGGTCATGGTACTAGGGCGGAACGCTGTAAAATGCTAGAGATCAAGATTTTCAGGGGGACACATCCATGAAGAACTCCTTGTCTCGCCGCTCCTTTATCGCCTCCGCCGCTGTCTCCATGATTCCGCCCGCTCTGGCCGCGGCGCAGCCGAACTCTGGAGGCCTGCTCTCCCTGTTGGCGGGCGAACAGCAGCCAACTCAAGCTGCGTGGCGCGACGCCGGCGTCATCGATCTCTCCCGTTCTCCCTTTGCCAAGCTAAAGCCAGTGCCGGTCCGGGCAGTCGTTATCCAGGATGGATTCTGGTCGCGGAGGCGCAACACCAATCTGACCTCGAGCATTCCCAGTATGCGCGACGAACTGGTGGCGCATGGGCGCATGGATAATTTTTTGCGGCTCGTGGGAAAGTCCTCCGCGCCGCAAATTGGCCCGGTCTACTCGGACTCGGACATCTATAAGTGGACCGAGGCGGTCGGCTTCGCATTGCAAACCAGCGATCAGCCGCATTTGCGTAAAACCACCGACGCAATGATCAGCCAAGTCGTAGCCATTCAGGAGCCGGACGGCTACCTGAACACCTATTTCGACGGCGAAAAAAAACCATTGCGCATGTTGTACAACACGCAAACGTACGGCCACGAGTTATATAACATCGGCCATATGTTGCAGGGCGCAATCGCCTATTACCGGGGCACCGGAGACCGCACGCTGCTCGACGCCGGCATTCGCTTCGTGGACCGCTTTCTGCTTCCCAACTTTGGACCGGGATCGGACCGCAAGGCCATCGTTTCCGGGCATCCTGAAATCGAGATGGCGCTCATCGAGCTCTATCGCGTCACCGGCAAGCGCGAGTATGTTGATCTGGCCGGCTACATTCTTCATGGCGACGCGAGAATTTCCCTGCGGCCGCAACAAATAACCTATATGTTCTGCGGAATTCCCTTCACCTCCCGCACCCGGCTCGAAGGTCATGCGGTTCGCGCCATGTACGCCTGCTGCGGCGCCACGGACTATTACCTGGAAACCGGCGACCCCGCCTACTGGAAGACTCTCAACGCGCTGTGGAACGATCTGACCACGCATAAGCTCTATGTTACCGGCGGCGTGGGAGCGCGCGAAGCCGGCGAAGCCTTTGGCGACGCGTACGAACTGCCCAACTCGCGTGCCTATGGCGAGAGCTGCGCCGCCATCGGCAACATGATGTGGAACTGGCGCATGCTNNAATCCGCTGGCCTTCGATCCCGCCAGCGACGCGAGCGATCGGCACACCGAGGAGGGCGATATTCCCGAGGAGGGAGATATTCGCAATCCGTGGTACGACACCACCTGCTGTCCTCCGAATCTGGAGCGGACTTTCGCCTCGCTCCCCGGCTACTTCTATAGCACCGCCTCCGACGGCGTCTACGTTCATCTCTACGATAACTCGGAGATGAACTGGCGCCTCCCGGACGGCAATGGCCTAAGTATTCAGCAAAAGACTAGTTATCCCTGGAACGGCGAGGTCAAGATAACTGTCAACCCGGCAACGCCGGCCGAGTTTACCGTCTACGTTCGTATCCCCGGCTGGTCGCAACACTCTATCGTCAAAGTCAACGGAAAAGAAGTGAGCGGCGCGCGGCCCGGCGAATATCTTCCCATCCGCCGCCGTTGGTCGGCCAACGACAGCATCGAGCTGAGCTTCGACATGACGACCCGCCTGCTGGAGTCCAACCCCGCCGTTGCCGAGGATCGCGGCCGGGTTGCCTTTCAGCGCGGCCCCATCGTTTTCTGCATGGAGCGACTGGACCAAACAAAACAGGATCAGGATTTAGACCTGAGCAACTACGCCGTCGATTTGCGCGCCACCACCACCGCGCGCTTCGATCCGCAGTTGTTGGATGGAGTCATGGTCCTCGAGCATCCCGGAACAATCAGCCTTCCGGCAAATCAAAAACTTTATTTCGCCGCCAACGACGCCGCAAAGGCGCAGGAGCTTCCCGTCACGGTCAAGCTGATTCCGTACTATGCCTGGGCAAATCGGGCACCTGCCGCGATGCAGGTCTGGATTCCCTTCCGTCGCGTTTAGCCGCCAGATCGGAGTCATGCCGGCAGGGTAGCAATCCAAAAAACTGCGCGGCCCGAAGGCCGTCGAAGACTTGGCCGGGATTGCACCCGCCGATGGCCATCCAGAATCGCACCCGATTCCGAGGTAACCAGGAAGATTCCTCCATGTGTAAAAGTGTCTTGTTTCCAGACATATTTCTAATGGATCAGGGATTTCCTGGAATGATACAAGCTATTTATCTTTTTGATTTAACTATGTTTATCTCCATGATGGCCCCTGCTTCTTTCGCCCTGCCCAACACCGGCAACGTCCCCGGAAATAACAGTTGACCTCTAAGCTTTCTCGG
>PMKA01000386.1 GCA_003157575.1 Opitutia bacterium | reverse complement strand
CCTCGATTGAGCCGCGAATTGCCGGCCGAAAGCCGCTCTCTTCCCGCCGCTCTCACGCGCGGTCCGCTGGAACCGATGCCCGAAAAGATCATCCAGTTTGGAGAAGGCAACTTCCCGCGCGGGTTTGCCGATTGGATGGTGGATGTTGTGAACGCCAACCTGCAAACCATCCTGCTGGAAGGCACGCGCAAAGCCGCGGCCGGCCTGCTCAAGAAAGACCCCGCCCCATGAGCGCCCCGGCTCCGTTTATTCAGCTCCATCCCCGCGACAATGTCGCCATCGCCCTGCNNCGCCCGCTGGACCGGGGGCGGACGTTTCCGGCGGGCGCCGCCGCGGTTACGCTGGTCGAGCCGATTCCCCGCGGCCACAAATTCGCGCTGACGGCTCTCCCGCCGGGAGCCAGCGTAATGAAGTTCGGCGAGCCGATCGGGCACGCCACGCAGTCGGTGCCCGCCGGCGGCTGGGTGCATGTCCATAATCTCAAAACCAACCTTTCGGGGGCGGAACGCTACCGCTATCAGCCCGGCCCCGCGATCACGGCCGCGGACGGACCGGGTGTCCCGGCGACGGGCGGGCCGGTTTTCGACGGGTTCCCGCGGGCCAACGGCGAGGTGGGCGTGCGCAATGAGTTGTGGATTCTCCCCACCGTGGGCTGCGTCAATGAGATTGTCCAGGGATTGGCGCGCGAGTTTCAGTCCCGGCTGCCCGCCGGCGGGGCCATTGACGGCGTCTATGCCTTCACGCATCCCTATGGCTGTTCCCAGCTTGGGGAGGACCACGAGAACACGCGCAAGATTCTGGCGGACCTGGCGCGGCATCCCAACGCCGGCGGGGTGCTGGTGGTGGGTCTGGGCTGCGAGAACAACACGATGGAGGGCTTTCGGAAGTTGCTGGGCGACGCCGATCCGGAGCGCTTCCGGTTTATGGTGGCCCAGCAGGTCGAGAACGAGATGGAAGCCGGGATGGAATTGCTGGGTCAACTGGCGGAGTTTGCGGCCCGGGCGCGGCGCCAGCCGGTGCCGGTGTCCAGCTTGCGGGTGGGTTTGAAATGCGGCGGGTCCGACGGCTTTTCAGGCATCACCGCCAATCCGCTGGTGGGCCGGTTCTCCGATCTGCTGGTGGCGCGGGGCGGAACCACCGTGCTGACCGAGGTGCCGGAGATGTTCGGCGCGGAGAGCCTGTTCCTGAACCGTTGCGTCACGCGCGAGGTTTTCGATCAATGCGCCGCCATGCTCAACGGCTTCAAGGAGTATTTTCTTCGCCACAACCAGATGGTCTATGAGAACCCCTCGCCCGGCAACAAGGACGGCGGGATCTCGACGCTCGAGGAAAAATCGCTCGGCTGCACGCAGAAAGGCGGCACCAGCCCCGTCATGGACGTGCTGGATTACGGCGCCCGGTTGCGCAAGCCCGGGCTGAATTTCCTCACCGGGCCGGGCAACGACATCGTGGCCACGACCGCGCTGGCCGCCGCCGGCGCCCACCTGGTCCTGTTCACCACGGGGCGGGGGACGCCCCTGGGCGGCCCCGTGCCGACCATCAAGATCTCGACCAACAGCGACCTGGCGCGGCGCAAAGCGCATTGGATCGACTTCGATTCCGGCCGCTTGCTCGCAGGGGAGGAAATGGACTCGCTGGCGGAGGAGCTTTTCGCGCGGGTGGTCGAGGTCGCCAGCGGCCGCGTCCGCGCGCGGGCCGAGATCAACGGCTTCCGCGAGATCGCCATCTTCAAGGGCGGCGTGACGCTTTAGACCACCGCCATGAGGCCCTTGACCTTTTCGGCGGCGTTCCGCAAATCGGCGATCAAGTTCGCCTGGTCGGTGGGGCTGAATTCGAAGGCCTGAACGACCGGCTCCTCGGCGTTGAACGCGTAGGTTCGCGGGGCGGCTTCGTCATCCGCCAGGTGCGCGACGCGGTTGGCCAGGTGCGCGATCGCCGAGAGGCGCGGAGTCGGTTGGACGACCGGGCGATGATGATTGGCCGCCGCTTCGACGATGAGGTCGGGCAGGCGCCAGATGTAGAGCAGGCAGGAGCCGACCTCGGCGTGGTCGGTGCCCAGCACCTCCCGTTCGGCCTCCACGCTGCCGAGTCCTTCGCCGGCCATGTGGTTGCGGATGGCGGCCTCGGTTTCGCGGGTCAGCGCCTGGGCCATCACCAGCTTGCCGATGTCATGCAGCAGCCCGACCGTGAAGGCGATGGAAGGATCGACCGCGGGGTTGAGGCCGCGTTTGACGGCGGCTTCGGTGGCGGTGGCGGTCAGCAGCGCGTGCCGCCACAGGCCGTTGGCCTTGATGGCATAGGCGGGCAGCGGAGTGGCCAGGGTCGAACCGAAAGCCAGCGAGAGAACCAGGCTGTGGATTTGCTTGTACCCGAGCAGAAAAACCGCCTGATCCACGGATGTGACCGGCTCATCAAGGCCGAAGGCGGGCGAGTTGCACGCGCGCAGGAGCCGGGCGGTGAGGAGGCTGTCCGACCGGAGGAGTCCAACGATTTCGTCGTTGGCGGTTTCCGGGCGGCCGAGCAGTCCGATGAGTTTGAGCGCCGCCTCGGAGACGGGCGGCAAATTGCGGGCCTTTGCGACCAATTCATGCGCTGTCATAGGGCATTCTTAAGGCAAAAACTTCTGATGTTCTGATAAAACCGGGACCACGGCTGCCTGCCCCGGACTAATCCCTGCCGCCAGAATAGTAGGAAAAACCTACATCGCAAGCAAAAACCAGAGGATGGTCCCGCGCCTCCCGCGCCGGGGGGGGGCCGACCTTCGGACTTCGGAGCGCGGACATTCTTGTCCGCCCCGCGCGTCGAAGCGCCCCTTGGGCGTAACGCAGACCTCCGGTCTGCCGTATCGCAGGCCTGCGGCCTGCCTGCCTGACGCTCGCAGAAGCGCTCCGGTTCTCTTTCCGCCGCGGGGCTTCGTCGGACGGCATGCAGACTGGAAGTCTGCGACACAGCAGACCGGAGGTCTGC
>PMKA01000168.1 GCA_003157575.1 Opitutia bacterium | reverse complement strand
TTGGCATGCCGGCTAGCGGCAGCCCTACAATCGGGGAAACGGCTCGCCGACAAGCGGCGGCCCTACATCCGACTGCATCTTTCCGGCCAAGCCCGGATGTGTCGGCCGGCAGATTCGGCCCGCAGGAGGTCAACAGCCTGCATGCAGGCTGTGGAGTAGAGTGCGAAACATCCGGGCCCGCCGGGCGTCCGGTTCTGCTGAGCATGGAGAACATCCGCAAGGAATTCGGCAGCCGCCGCGTGCTCGATGACTTGTCGCTTGAAATTCGCGAAGGCGAGGTGACGGTGATTCTGGGCCCGTCGGGCTGCGGCAAAAGCACCCTCCTGCGCTGCCTCAACGGCCTCGAGCCGATCCAGGCGGGGGCCTTGCGCCTGCGCGGCCAGCCGATGCCGGGACCGCAGGGCGACTGGCGGCCGATCCGCCAGCAGATCGGCATGGTCTTTCAGAGCGTCGAGCTTTTCCCTCACCTGAACGTCATTGAAAATCTGCTCCTCGGGCCCGTCCAGGTGCAGCATCGCCCGCGAAAAGAAGCGCTCGACGAGGCGCGCGAGTGGCTCCAGCGCGTCGGCCTCGCGGACCGCGAGACCTCTTATCCGCGCGAACTCTCCGGCGGGCAAAAGCAGCGGGTGGCGATTGTCCGCGCGCTGTGTCTGAACCCGGTTGCGATGCTCTTCGACGAGGTTACGGCGGCGTTGGACCCGGAGATGGTCCGCGAAGTCCTCGACGTGATTCTGGAACTCGCCCGGGAGGGAATGACCATGCTGATCGTGACCCACGAGATGGGTTTTGCGCGCGCCGTGGCCGACCGTGTGGTGTTCATGGATGCCGGGCGCATCGTCGAGATTGGCCCTCCGGAGCGGTTCTTCAACTGTCCGACAACCGAACGCGCCAGGCGCTTCCTGGAGAAGTTCCTCTACCTGCCGCGGCAAACCGATGGAGCAAACGACGAACCATCGCTGCGATAGCCGGACACGTCGACTTAGCCCATGTTTCACACTCCACTCGATAGCTGGCGTGCAGACTGCAGGAGCTCCCCAGGCCCAGCGTGCTGGCCGGCACATCCGGGTTAAGCCGTAACGATGCAGTCGGACCATGAATACGCGGGGAAACGTTCGCAGCCATTCAAATGTAGGGCCGGCGCTCGCCGCCGTGCCAACTTTCGATCAAGCAGCGGCCCGTCGACAAGCGACGGCCCTACACGCGACTGCATGGATCCGGCTAAGCCCGCATATCCCGTGACTATCGCGACCACATCGACCGCCGACAGACGAATGATCGTCGCGATGGCGCAGACTGTGAAATATGTGGGCAAGCGGATCCGCGTTTCGGCGGCCCGAAAAACACAGACCACGCTAACATCAATCTCCAGCAGGCGTTTTACCAAGAGATATTCTCCATTTCCATGACCCAGCAAGCATCCTCCTCACTCACACGACTCAGCATCGAAACCGCGGCATACCTCGCCATTGCCCGGCCGCAGCGCATCAACGATGGGCTCGATCTCACGCTCACGGATCACAGCTTCCTGCCGCGCCCGGACGATCTTGCCAGCGACTGGGTCGCAAGCGTGGCGGCGCCGGCATTCAAGCTCCTCCGCCAGCAGCGCGGGCCGCAGGCCGCATTCTGCTCCATCGGCACGGGCTCGGGACTGGATGCCTTGGTTGGCATTGAAATTCTTTCGGCGTCGTGTGTGGGCATTACCGACGTGCATGAGGACGTCGTCCGAACTGCCGCCGAAAACATCGCCCGCAACCACCGTTCCGAATGCCCCGTGGCGATAGAGGCCGGTTATGGCGACCTGCTGACGCCTCTTCGGGACTTTCATCCGCGCTACGACGTCATCTACGAAAACCTTCCCAATATTCCGCTCCAACAAGGAGCTCACCTCGATGAGAAACGCACGAGTTCGAGCCACGTGTCGCCGCGATCGGAGACGCTGCCTCAGTTCGTGAGCAAACAGTTGCTCGAATTGCACTATCTGGCCCTCCGGCAGTCGCGCGACTTTCTCCGGCCCGGAGGGGTCGTGCTCTCCATGCTCGGTGGGCGGGTTCCGCTGAAGGTCTTCCACCGCATGGCCAGGCATGCCGGTTTTTCGCCGGTTGTCCTCAGCTACACCTGGAAGGTTCAGACTGACCCGGAAGCCATGATCCGACGGCACGCGGAGCAGCAGCAGGCGGGATTTGGGCCGTTCTTCTTCTACCCCGCCAAAGTCCTCGAAAAGACGTTTGCGTCAATTGATCCTGCCACAACCGGGAGCCGCGCCGGGGAAATCGAGGCGGCGCTTCTGCCCCGGCGCCTCGACGCGGTGGCTGCATACGCCGCTTTCAAAGAGGGCGTGCGCATCGGTCATACGGTGGTCGTGCTGCAATCCCAGCCTGCCTGACGATGGATGCCATTCCTCTCTCCAAAATCGCGGAGCCGATCCGGTCCATCCGGGATCACTTTGAGCGGCGCCAGCGCATCGACGATGCCACCGGGCGCGAATTGCGCCACGTTCTGCGAGAACTCGATCTTGCGACCCCAGGCGGCGCAACGGTCCAGGGCAGCGGTCATTCCGTGATCCGGCACCTTGAGCCCGCGCTGGCGCGAAGGCCAGGTCAACTCACCGACGTCATCGACGCGTTCCGACCCTTCTTCGCCGGCCTGCCATGGCGCTATAGCTATGCTTCACGTGCCGATGCTCCGGGATTGGAATTGAACATGGGCTGGGCGGAATTGGTCGGACCTGTCGCCCCGTTTCGCAGCGATACGGTCTGTCTCGGTTTCACGCTGATTGGCCCGCGCATCAATTATCCGTTGCACTGGCATCCTGCGGTTGAGGTTTACCTGGTGATCAATGGCACAGCGATCTGGACCGCTGGCCAGCAGTCAGCGCGTCGCGCGCCCGGTGAGTATATCCTGCATCCGTCGAAAGTGCTCCACGCGATGCGAACCGAGGAGGAACCGCTGCTGGCAGTCTATACGTGGAGTGGGGACGTCAATACGCTGTCCGCCTACGGCGACTGAATCCGGCCAAGCCGTATCGACGCAAATTGTAGGAGCCTGCTTGCAGGCGATTGTCACGTCGGAATCGCCTGCAAGCAGGCTCCTACAAGGATCACCTGACGGCATCATGTTTACGAGTCGGCGAGCCGTCTTGGTTCCGTAGGGTCGCGCCTCGTGCGCGG
>PMKA01000164.1 GCA_003157575.1 Opitutia bacterium | reverse complement strand
GCTCACCGGCTTCCTCGGCGCCGGAAAGACCACATTGTTGAACCGCGTGCTCACTGAACAGCACGGCCGCAGGATCGCCGTCATCGAAAACGAGTTCGGCGAGGTCGGCGTCGACAACCAGCTGGTCATTCAGGCCGATGAGGAGATCTTCGCAATGAACAACGGATGCCTCTGCTGCACTGTGCGGGGCGATCTCCTCCGAGTCCTTTCCCGGCTCCTCAAGCGCAAGGACCGCCTCGACGGCGTGCTCATCGAGACCACCGGGCTCGCCGACCCGGGCCCCGTCGCCCAGACGTTCTTTACCGACCCCGAAATCCGCGAGGCCTACCGCCTTGACGGCATCGTGACCGTCGTCGACGCCCGCCACGCCGTACAGCATCTCGATGACGGCAAGGAGGCCAAAGAGCAGATCGCGTTCGCCGATGTCATTCTTCTCAACAAGACTGATCTGGCCGGCGCCGCCGAGCTCGATGGCCTGGAGGCGCGCCTGCACCGGATGAACACCGCCGCGCGCATACACAGGACGCGCGATTGCGACGTGGCGATCGACCGCGTTCTCAATGTCGGCGGCTTCAACCTGAGCCGGGCCACCGACCTCGATCCGCGCTTTCTCGAACCCGAGTATCCGTTCGAATGGGCCGGCCTCTACGAACTCGCCGCCGGGACCTACGAGCTCTGCATCGGGGCGCACTCCGCCGCCGGGGCTCCGGAATGCTCGCACGAACACGACGACGGCGAGGATCACGATCATGACCACGGGCATGAACACGAGCACGACGGCCATGAGCACCACCACGGCGACGAGAACGAACTCGACATCGCTCTGCTGCCGGTTGGCCTGCCGCCGGGGTTCACCTTCCCCGACACCTCCAGCGCCGGCCAGGCTGAAATCGCGTCGGCCACGGCCGCCGCACGCGACGCCGCCGTGGAGGTCTTCTCCGACTGGGAGCGTTCGGTGAAACCGGGCGAGGCCGTCACCCCTGGCACGACCCTGCAACGGCTGCACCTCGACGACGGGCACGCACATTTCCCCGTGGAGATCGCCCGCGCCGGTCGCTACATGCTGTTCACGGGCCACGACGTCCCGACTCATCTTTATGCGCCGGACAAAACTCTCGTGCGCTACGTCCACGACCAGGATTTCCGCCACGAGCACAGCCACGACGAGGATGTTGCCTCGGTCGGAATCAGCATGCCAGGCGACCTCGACGGCAAGCGGCTCAACGACTGGATCGGCGGGCTGCTCGCAAAAAAAGGCCAGGACATCTTCCGCTGCAAGGGAGTGCTCGCGGTGCGCGGCTCGGACAAACGCCTGGTTTTTCAAGGCGTGCACATGACCTTCGATGCGAAGTTCGACCAGCCCTGGGGCGCCGCTCCGCGCACAAACGTCTTCATCTTCATCGGCCGCAACCTGAACCGCGAAGAGCTCGTAGGTGGATTCAAGGCCTGCCTTGCAGGATGAAGGAGCGAGCAGACGATCTCCGCTAATTCGCCCAACACATGTCTCGGCTCCTCCACCCAAGCCTTCCGTGGATTCGCCGGCAGCGGACCGTCTGGTTCCATCGGGCGCCGAGAGCCGGCGTTGAGAATTCCGGAGATGCTCGCTCCTCGCTACCCTCTACTCGCTACTGATACATGAACCTCACCAAAGCCTGGGCCGCACAGCTGGATGACTTTGTGATCGACCTCGCGTGGTCGCCCGCGGGCCGCGCGCTCGCAGCCGCGTCGGCCGCCGGTCCGGTGAGCCTGTTCGACGGTGCGACCGGAGCCAGGCTGCACGAACTGCGGGGACATGCGGACGGCACGAACGCGATCGCATTCGCTCCTGCCGGCCAGACGCCAGAGGTCAGCAGTCAGAAGTCAGAGGTCAGCGGGCGGAAGTCAGAGGTCGGTGGGCGGAAGTCAGAGGTCGGTGGTCAGGGGGCAGAAGTCAGTGCTCAGAGGTCAGAGGTTGGAAGTCAGAGGGCAGAGGTCAGTGATCAGAGGTCAGAGGTCGGAGGTCACACCTCGGAGGCGTCCGGGCTGCCATCTGATGTGCATCCTCCGATCTCCGCCCTTCTCGCCACCGGCGGGCAGGATGGGAAGGTGCGGTTCTGGGACATTGCTGCCGGCCGGCAATCGGCGGAGGCGGACGCCGGCCGCGGAGCCTGGGTGGATCATCTGCAATGGAGGCCGGCAAGTTGCTCACCGGTTTCCGGTATCCGCTCTCCGGTGTCGGCGCCTCCGGTATTGGCAGTGTCTGCGGGCCGGAAGCTCCTTCTCCTGAATCCGGAGGGATCTCTTGTCCATGCATTCAAAGATGCGCCCAAGTCCATCTCGGCGCTCGCATGGCATCCGCGGGGCGGGGCGATCGCCGCCGCTTCTTTTGGCAGCGTCATGATCCTGGATGCGGACGATTTCCAGGTTCAGCGCGAGTATCGTTACGGCAGCGCGATTGAGAAACTGGTCTGGTCGCCCGACGGCCGCTGGCTGGTGGCAGGTGCGCAGGACAACGCCGTCCACCTTTGGATTCCCGAGGAGGGCCAGGAATTCCACATGAGCGGCTACGAGACGAAGGTCCGCGA
>PMKA01000065.1 GCA_003157575.1 Opitutia bacterium | reverse complement strand
CTCGGGGAGCAGGTTGAAATGCGCGGAGATCTCATCTTCGCTGATGCCGGGGATCTGTTTCGCGATCAGTTCCTTGTGGATCATCGTTTGTCGCTCCAAGTTTCGTTTTTCGAGGGCGTCGCCAAGAAGGAGGCGATCTAGGGTGGTGCGGAAAAGGGTGGAATGGAGGGTATCCTTGTAACTGTTCCAGAGCGACGCCGCCGTGCCCCGGGCGTCGCAGAACGTGTGCACATAAAGGTAGCGAAGCTTCTCGGCATCGCCAACCAAATCGGCAAATGCAATGGCAGATTGCGGGTCATCCAGGTTATGCTTCTGCCAGAATCGTGCCATGATCAGATGATTTCTTATAATAAATGAGACGATCTCGCGGCTTCTCGCGTCGACCTGGAGCGATTCGAGGATCGGCACCGCCAGCTGCACGCCGTTCTCGCTGTGGTCCTTCATCCCCGCGGCCTTGCCGATGTCGTGCAGGAAGAGGATCAGGTAGAGCAGGGTGGGATCCTGGGTTTCATGGAGCTCCTTGCGATATTTGAGTGTGATCGGCTCGGCCTCGGTGAACACCCGGTCGAGCTCCCGGATTGCGTTGAGCGTGTGGATGTCGGCGGTGTAACGGTGATAGAACTCATGCTGAACTAGGCAGGTAAGGCGGTCGAACGGGGGGATGAACCGGCCCAGCACGCCCAATTCGTGCATCAATTGCAGCGTCGGGAAAACATTCCCGGCTTCAGCGAGGATTGCCCGGAAACTGATGTTGGCGTCGCGCGATTCCCTGACCTGCCGGGTGAGCAGGGGGAGCGACTCGCGGATCAGGGCCGAAAGATGGAAATCCGGCGTCGCCCCAAGCTGCTGGCAGTGGCGGAACACGCGGACCAGGCGCGCAGGATCTTCCTGAAAGACGGTGGGCGTGGCGGCCGCCAGTTCCCGGCTTCGCAGCGTGAATCCGTCGATCAGCTTGACGCGTTCGAAGCGGCGCAGGCGCAGCACTTCGCGGAAGGAAAGGAGCGAACCGCCGTCCTCCTTGATGGCGAGCGCGAGGCGGTTTTCGACGATCTTTGAGATGCGATAAATGGCCTGCGCCTGGCGGTAGTAATCCGCCATGAAGTCCTCGACGCGCTGTATGGGATTCTGCTGGCGGTAGCCGAGATGCAGGGCCACGCGCATCTGCATGTCCAGGTCCAGGAGGTCGGTCGCATGCTTGCTCGTGAAATGGAGCTCGTTGCGGACGCGCAGGAGGAAATTGTAGCCGCGCTGGAAGTCGGCCAGCTCCTTCCGGCGCAGGTAATTCAGCGTGTGGAGCTCCTCCATCTTCTCGATGCTGAGCCGGACCCGCGCCATCCACAGCGCGTTCTGGTAGTCGCGCAGGCCGCCGACGCCGTTCTTGATGTCGGGCTCCTGAAGAAAGACAGTGTCGCCGAATTTTGCCCGGCGCGAGGCCTGGTCGGCGAGCCGGGCTGCGATGTAGCCCCTGGGGTTTTCCGTCGTGGCAAAGCTGCGGTAGGCCTTGGCGAACGTGTCGTAGAGCGCGGCGGAGCCGGCCACAAGATGGGATTCCAGCAGGGAGGTCTTTGTCTGGATGTCGCGACGCGCCTCCGCGAACGCCTCGTCGATGGTCCGCGTGGAATGGCCGACCTTCAGATCGCAGTCCCAAAGGATGTAAAGGATCTCGTTGACGAGGTGCTCCTGCAGGGGCTTCACAAGGGCCGGCTTGGTCTTCGCAGGAAACAGGAACATCAAGTCGATGTCGCTCAACGGGCTGAGTTCGCGCCTGCCGTATCCGCCCAACGCGATCAGGCTGACGGGCGAGGGAGGCTCTCCGTGGCTGCCCCGGTAGGAGTCCAGTGCGTAGTCGAAAAGGCGGCCAAGCATGACGTCGATCATGGCTGCGCGGGCCTGGGCGATCTTGAGGCCGGGCTCGCCGGCGTCGTGATGCATCCGGATCATCGCGCTTTCGAGCCGCAGGAAGGTCTTGCAGGCGGCTAGGCGCGTGGCGACAGGCACGGCGCCCTGGAAATTCAGCCGTTCACAGGCGTGTTTTTGGATGCGTCCAACCATTCTAGTCCCTAGTGAGCAGCAAACCTCGTGCTGCGCAAAGCCGGAAATACAAGGAATGTGACACGGGGTTCATTCTCCCGATTGACGGTGCTCCTGCGTGGCATGGGCATTCCTGCCCATGTTGTCCGGATCACGGGTCGGGACACCCGTGCCATGACGGACAGCCTGAGGCCACCGCCAATCGGCAGATACGCCCCGCGGCGGGCGGCCCCACTAATCGCTTGCCCCGGTCTGGCGCGGGTTCTTTGCTCGCCGGCTTCACTCATTTTTCTCCCCATGCCCGAGATCAGCAAGAGTTACGAGCCGCGCGAGGTCGAACAACGATGGTATTCCGCCTGGCAGGCCGCCGATGCGTTTGCAGGACGCGCCGTCCCCGGCCGGAAGCCGTACAGCATCGTCATCCCCCCGCCCAACGTGACCGGCATGCTCACGATGGGGCACGTCCTGAACAACACGCTGCAGGACATCCTCATCCGGCGCGCCCGCCTGGAAGGGCTCTCGGCGTTGTGGGTGCCCGGCACGGACCACGCCGGCATCGCCACCCAGACGGTCGTCGAACGCGAGCTGCGCAAAAACAAGCTGCACCGGCGCGACCTGGGACGGGAGAAGTTCCTTGGCAAGGTGTGGGAGTGGCGCAAGGAGAAGGGCGACATCATCCTGGAGCAGCTCCGCCGCCTCGGCGCGTCCTGCGACTGGAGCCGCACTGCGTTCACGATGGATCCGGAGTATTCGCAGCGGGTGCTGCACGTTTTTGTGGAGCTGTTCCGGCGCGGGCACATCTACCGGGGCAAACGCATGGTGAACTGGTGCCCGGCCTCGCTCACCGCCCTCTCCGACGAGGAGGTGATCATGAAACCCGTCAAGGGCCTGCTCTACCGCGTGCGATACGAGCTCTCGGACCGCCCCGGCCAGTTCATCGAGGTGGTCACAACCCGGCCGGAGACCATCCCCGGCGACTCCGCCATCGCAGTGCATCCAGACGATCCGCGGTATGCCGGCCTGGTTGGCCAGACCGTCTGGCGGCCCCTCGTGCGCGACCGGATTCCGATCATTGCCGACGCCGCGGTGGACAGGGAATTCGGCACCGGAGCGCTCAAGATCACACCCGCACACGACAAGGCCGACTTCGAGATCGGCCAGCGGCACAAGCTGCCCATCCGCGACGTGCTCAATCCTGACGGTGTCCTGAACGAGCTGGCCGGGCCGGAGCTCGCGGGGCTCGACCGCTTTGCCGGCCGTAAAAAGGCCGCCGTGCTGCTCAAGGCTTCCGGAGCGCTGGTCAAGGAGGAGCCCTACGAAAACAACGTCGGTTATTCCGAGCGCGCCGACGTGCCGATCGAGCCGCGCCTGACGATGCAGTGGTGGCTGCGTTACCCGCGGGTCGAGGAGGCCAAGGCGGCGGTGCGCGACGGCCANNTGTGGTGGGGGCACCGCATTCCCGTGTGGTACCGGAAGGGTCTCGACCGGGCGAAGCTCACCGAGGCCGACCTTCGCGATCCGGCGAAGGTGCACGTCTCGCTCGAGGGCCCGGCCGACCCGGAGAACTGGGAGCAGGAGGAGGACGTGCTCGACACATGGGCGTCCTCCTGGCTCTGGCCGTTTGCCACGATGGGCTGGCCGGACCAGGCTGCGATGGACAAGGCCGGATTCGATTTCTTCTACCCGACCACGACCCTCGTCACCGCGCCCGACATCATCTTCTTCTGGGTGGCGCGGATGATCATGGCCGGCCTCGAATTCGTCCGGCCCGGCGAGCCGCTGGAGCGGCGCATCCCGTTCCGCAACGTCTATTTCACCGGCATCATCCGCGACCAGCAGGGCCGTAAGATGTCGAAGTCCCTCGGCAACTCGCCCGATCCGCTCAATCTGATCGACAAATACGGCGCCGACGGACTCCGCTTCGGCATCATCTCCATAGCGCCGCAGGGGCAGGACATCCGGTTCGCCGACGAGCGCATCGAGTTCGGCAAGAATTTCTGCAACAAGCTCTGGAACGCCTCCCGCTTCCGCCAGATGAGCGGCGAGGCCGGCGACACCAGTTCGCTCAAGGCGATAGCCAGCCGGCTCGATCCGGCGCGGTTCGACGCCGACGACCATGCGATCCTCGACCGCCTGTTCGCGGTGACGCGGGAGGTGGACCGCTGTCTTTACGAATTCGAATTCAGCGCGACGGTCCAGGCTCTGTACGGATTCTTCTGGAACGATTTCTGCGACTGGTACGTCGAGGTGTCGAAGGCCAAGCTCCAGGCGGCCGACACCAGGGCGAACTGCCTCGCGATCCAGGACCTTGTGCTCCGGCAGACGCTGCTTCTGCTCCATCCGTTCATTCCCTTCATCACCGAGGAGCTTTGGATCCAGCTTGGCTTCGCCGCGGCGGGCACGTTTCTTGCGCGGGACGGGCGGGTGGACGATGCATCCGTTCTGGCGGAGGCGCTGCACAGCCGGGGGATTTCCCTGGAATCCCTCCAGGTGAGAAAGGTGGCCGTCTTCAAGGAATTTGTCGCCGGCATCCGGCAGCTCAAGGCGTCGGCGGGCGTCGCGTCGCGGCGCGACGTCGAGGTCTATATCCCCCTCTCGGAGTTCACGTCGGCCGTGGAGTTCGAGGAAAAGGATCTCAATTCGTATCTCCGTCTTGCCGGGGTCAGCCGGTTCAGCCGCGGCGCGGACCCTGCGCCTGACAAGGCCCCGGCCGTCATCACTCCGCTGGGAACTGCGTATCTGCTTCTTCCCGCCTCCGGGGATTCGTCGGCTGAGACGGCCCGCCTGACGAAGGAGCTGGAGAAGCTTGGCCAGCACATCGCGGCGACGGAGGCCCGCCTCGCAAATCCGGCGTTTGCGGGAAAGGCGCCGCCCCAGGTGATCGAGGGGGCGAGAAAGCAGCTGGCCGAGCTCAAGGCAAAGAAGACGGAGACCGAGCGTCTCCTTGCGGCGTTATCGTAGCCCGCATATTTGATGGAGACGCGACGCCCTCGTCGCGTTTCAGGGGCGAGGGTGAATCGCCCGATGGCCGGTTGATTTTGGAGCCCTCCGAAAGTGGCGCAGGCTTCCAGCCTGCTCGACTCGGGAGCTTCGAGCAGCACCAGGTCGAAAACCCGGAAAGGCGCCGCCGAGCTCGATCAATTCTAAAATGGCGCAGCCATTTTGTGCTAGCAGCGTGAGGACGAAGTACGACACGCTGCTAGACATGCATATCGTCATCACCGGAGTCACCCGCGG
>PMKA01000211.1:399-4508 GCA_003157575.1 Opitutia bacterium | reverse complement strand
GCATCCGCCGGCCGCCGAGCAGCGTCGCAAGCTGTCGCGCCTGTTCCGGCGAATCGTTCACACCCTTCAGCAGACAATACTGGATCGACACCGGCCGCCCTTGTTTCGCCTGATGCCGGCCGGCTGCCGCCAGGATCTCCTCCACACCGAAGCGCCGTGCCGACGGGATCAGCCGCTCGCGCGTCGCGTCATCCGGCGCGTGCAACNNCCCATGCCCATGAACACGACGGTCTGCAGCCGCCGCCCCGCGGCAGCCGCCTCGCGCCGGAGATGCAGGAACTGCTCGACCATCTCGCCCGCCCCCAGGTTGCGATCGAACCCAGTCTGCGTGGTCGCGCAGAAATCGCAGGCCATCGCGCACCCGACCTGCGACGACACGCACCCCGCCGCCCGGTCCGCCCGATAGGCCGGCATGACCACGGATTCCACGGTCCGCCCGTCCCCGAGCTTCAGCAGCAGTTTGACAGTCCCGTCAGCAGCCGCCTGCCGGGCGACAACCGAGGATCCCATCAAGCGGCACTCGGCTTGCAGGCGTTCCTGCAATTCCCCTGGAAGCCGCAGCCCGGGCCAGTCGACAGTCCCGGCATGCGTGAAATAGTTCACCAACAAGCGCCGGGCATGCGAGATCCTGTATCCCCAGGATTCCAGCAGCTGCTCCAGCTGGACGAGGCTGTAATCCGAAAGAGGGTTCATCGCCATGGGCTTGACCGGCGCTGACGGCGCAGCGCCCTCCGCTCTGCAATGCTGTATTCGATTAATGGATTCACATCTGGATGACTGGCGCAAGCCGCCCGGCCTCGACCCGGAAAACCTGCCAGCGGCCCAGCGCCGCATCGTCAGGCAGGGTCGTGCCCGTGGCGATCACCTGCAATTCGGGGTCAAGCGCCGCCCAGAACCGCCGCCGCCGCTCCGGGTCCAGCTCGCCCAGCACATCGTCCGCCAGCAGCACCGGCCGCACCCCCGTGCGCTCCCGCGAGAGCGCAACCTGCGCGAGCCGCAGCGCCAGCACGAGACAGCGTTGTTGTCCTTCCGAGGCGACCTCGCGGGCGGGCCGGCCGTCGAGGAAGAACTCAAAGTCGTCGCGGTGCGGGCCCTGTTGCGTCGTCCGCAGCAGTTCGTCCCGCGCCCGGCTTTCGGCCCACATCGCAGCCAGCGCCGCCGCGTCGGGGCGGTCAAAATCGGGCGCATACGCGAGGCCCGCCTTCTCCGCGGCCGGCGCAATCTGCGCATAGGCCGCCTGCAGCTGCCCCGCGAGCGCGCCCATGCCCTCTGCGCGCAACGCGATCAGGCGGGCGCCCGCCGGCGCGAGCTGGCTTTCGAACGCGGCGAGTTCGCAATCCGTCGCGGACCGCGCCGCCGGCGACGCGCCGTTGCGGGCCGCCTTCAACAGGCTGTTCCGCTCCGCCAGCGCCCGGTGATACGTCTGCAGGGCGACGAGATATTCCGGATTCGTCGACGCGAACGTCAGGTCGAGCCATCGGCGGCGCAGCGACGGCGCCCCGCGCACGAGAAGCTGGTCCTGGGACGAGAACACAACGGTCGGGAAACGGCCCACGTAGTCGGCCAGCCGGGTTATGCGCTCCTGGTCGCACCACACCTCCTTGCCCCCGGCGCCGATCTTGACGATCACACTGGTCTCTCCGAGCCGCTCGTGCTCCAGCACTCCCGCGATCGCGGCCTCCACCTGTCCGTGCGCAACCACAAGCCGCGTGTCCACCGTCCGGAATGAGCGCAGCGCCGTAAAAAAGCCCACGGCCTCAAGCAGGCTGGTCTTCCCCTGCCCGTTCGCGCCCACGAAAAACTGCTGCCTGCCCTCGAAGTCGAGGCCCGCCGTCGCAACATTGCGCCAGTTCTGCAGGGTGAGTTTTCGAAGGCGCATGGGCTTCGGCTTCGTTCATGCCTCGACCACGCCGGGCGACGATGACCGCAGTTCGGCCTCCACCGCCTCAAGCGCCCCGGCCAGCGCCCGCCAGTCTTCCTCAGTCGTCTCCCAGCCGGCGCTGATCCGGACCGCCCGCCCGGCCCCGGCCGCGGCAAATCCCATGGCCGTCAGCGCGGGCGACGGACCCGCCCTGCCCGTGGCGCAGGCCGAACCGGTGGATACTTGAAAGCCGCGCCGGTCGAGTTTCGTCACCCATCGAAGATTGTCTCCGTGCGGCATGATCAAGGACACGGTGTTCCAAAGCCGTTCGGTTCCTGCCCCGACCACCTCCGCTCCCGGCAACGCGGCCCGGACCCGCGCGAGGAACGCGTCGCGCCAGGACCGCCGTCCGGCCTCAGACGCCACCGTGTTCGCCTCCGCATCGGCAAGCGCGGCAACCATTGCGGCAACCGCCGGAAAATCCTCGGTGCCCGCGCGGTGACCGCGCTCCTGTTCGCCGCCCCGCTGCGAACGGAAGCCCTCCGCCTGCTCCGGGAGGAGAAGGAAACCAACTCCCTTCGGGCCGCCGAACTTGTGGGCGGTCGCCGTGACCCAGCCCGTCGCGCCAAGACCGGACGCCGGAAGCTTGCCGAGCCATTGCGACGCGTCGCAGTGAAAGGCCGCCCGGCGGCGCCGGCACAGCGCGGAGATTTCGCGCCACGGCTGCACGACGCCGGTCTCGTTGTTCGCCGCCATCACGGAGACCGCGCCCACCGTGCCATCCGCCAGCAACGCGTCGAGACGTTCCAGCGCCACCACGCCGTTCCCGTCGAGTTCAAGCCACACGAGCTGCCCGGGCTTCAGCAAATGCCGCGCCGCCTCGATGACACACGGATGCTCGGTCGGGTTCAACGCCACCTTCCGGCCGGCAGGCAGCGTATCCGCGAAATGCTTCATCACCGCGTTGGCTCCCTCGGTTGCGCCGGAGTTGAAGACAATCCGGTCCGCGGCGCCGCCCGTCAACAGGGCGAGCTGCCCCCGGGACTGTTCCAGGCGGACCCGCACCCGGGCGCCATCCCGGTACGGGCTCGACGGGTTCTGCCATGACTCGTCTGAAGCGCACAGCCACGCTTCACGCGCGACGGGCGAGAGCGGGGTCGTGGCATTATGGTCGAAATACGGCACGCCGGACAGTGAACCTGAAGCGGCCCCGTTCGCAAAGGCGAATCTTGAAGGCCGGCTTCACCTCCGTTCGATCGCACCGTTTCCTCCGTCGCATTCCGTGACGCCATCAGATTTTGGCCGCCGCCCCAGGTCAGAGGCGGACTTTGGCCGGCCGCCCAAAGAAGGGCCAAAAAATCGTCGCGATTCCCGCGATCTTCTGTCCAACTCAACGCATGTCATTTGACGCTGAACTCGCCGCCACGATCACGACTTTTCAGGCGCTGACGATGATCCGCCCGCAGATCGACCGCGCCGGCGGGATGATCCTTCGCGCGCTGAAATCGGGCAACAAGCTCCTGCTCTGCGGCAACGGCGGGAGCGGGGCGGAGGCGCAGCACTTTTCGACGGAGCTCGTCGGACGCTATTTCAAGACGCGGAAGTCGCTCCCGGCGGTTGCGCTGACGGCCGACGGCACCCTGCTGACCTGCATTGGAAATGATTTCGGTTACGACAATGTGTTCGCGCGCCAGATCGAGGGACTCGCCAGGCCGGGCGATCTCGTCGTTGTTTTCACTTCGAGCGGCAATTCCGAGAACATCCTTCGCGCGCTCAGGACGGCGCAACTGCTCAAGCTTGAAAGCATCGCGTTCCTCGGGCGCGACGGCGGCAGGACGAAGGGCGTGGCGACCTGCGAGCTGATCGTTCCAGGAACGAGCGGCCGCACCGCCCAGGAATCGCATCTGTTCCTGCTCCATCATTTCTGCGAGCTGATCGACCAAGAATTTGCTTCGCAGGAATTCGCGGCGCGAATTCCTTAGGGCGCGCTGAGGCCGCGCGCCCTGCGGACGGAACATCAGGCTGTCCGTTGCGGCAATGTCGGGAGGGAGCCCCCCGCCCCTGCAATTTCCCGCGGAGCCGCGACGCGGGGGAACCGGATTGTTCTGGAAATCTCGGCGCCATCCGGTCTTGCTCCCCACCGCATGAGCACTCCCTCTGCACCCGCTGAACACGCTGTCATCAAAACCGCCTACGGCGAAATGACCGTCGCCTTCTGGCCCGACGTCGCGCCGAAGACCGTCGAGAA
>PMKA01000211.1:0-315 GCA_003157575.1 Opitutia bacterium | reverse complement strand
CGAGGTCGTGAAAGGCCTCGACGTCCTCGACCGGATTGCCGGCGTTCCCTGCTCGGGCAGCGAACGGAGCACGCCGGTCGAGCGTGTCGCGCTCGAAAGCGTTGTCCTGGTGCCCGCGGCGTAGGACGGGCGAAATATCCCGCCAGTCGGTTCCCGCCTGAGGTGCTGCGGCTTGGACTTGAAGCGCGGCCCAATTGTGGCAGGCTCGGAGGAAGATGAACAACGCCGTGTTCTACCTACCCCCGGCCGGAATCGTTCTCGGATTGCTGTTCCTTTTGGGCAGCCTGCATCTGCGGCGGAAGCGCCGGCTCATCG
>PMKA01000171.1 GCA_003157575.1 Opitutia bacterium | reverse complement strand
GATTTGGCGGACGAAAGCGCGGCCAATGTGGAAGGGCCTGCACATCGGGCGTTAGCCCGGCTCAAGGGTTGCCGGGTCTATGTATCGGCAATAACCGTCGCCGAACTCCTGGAGGGAGCGGAAGATCAACATGACGCCGCTGTGGCCCTCTCCGTTTATCGTTTCCAGCCGCTGGGGTGGGGAGCGGCGCGCCGCTGTGCGATGGTGCAGTCGCGCGCCGGCCGTCGGATGGGAGAGAATGACGCATGGCAGGCGGCCCTTGCCTCTGCCGCCGGGCATTGCCTTGTGGCTCACGATCACGCCTTTGGCGGGCGGGCATGGCTCGATTACCTCGACTATCGGGGACTGTGCTGATCAGCAGGAGCAAAACAAGTCGGATGGGGGTCATGCCGCACCGTTTGCCTCGGACGCGCGGCCCAGTCGCCGTAAAGGTCTATGGTGAGGCCTGACCCTCGACGACGGCCCCATGACTTCACGGCTCTCGGATCAAGAGCTTTGGGAACCACCGACGGAAATCGTCCGGGTTTCTGGTGACGAGCCCAAGCCTGTTCACTGCAAATCCCCCGATGAGGATGTCCGCAACGGGGCGTTTGGGTACTTTGTCGGTGCGCCGGGTTTTTACATAGGTGTTCCATGCGCGGTGGGCCGCGTCAGTATCTGCTGCAGTCCATGCTTCGGAATGAGAAATTCCAGCCTGTTCGAGAAACCGTTTCTGTTCCGAGATGTCGCCATCGAATGCCGCGGAAAGTTCCACCATTGTTACCGATGAGACGGTCAATCCCTCCGGCAGCAACTTCTCCAGGAGTTTGGCCGATGCGAGTCCAAACTGCGGGTCGTTCTCGAAGACATCGAGGACTACGCAGGTGTCGATGACCCATGTCATGGTCTTTCTCCCTCCCGGAGTTCACGCATCCATGCGCTCGTGCTGCGTAGAGGGCCGGCCCTCAATCGCCGGGCGTAGCCAAGCATGGCCATAGGACCGGCGGGGGCGTCGTTCTGGGTCAGGACTCGGAACTCATTATCGGACACGGGTGCAAACTTCAGTCGTTGCCCAGGCCGCAGATTCATTGCTTTGCGGAGCGCGGCCGGAACGGAGATCTGCCCTCGTTCGGTAAGTGTTGCTTCGTTCATGACGGGACAATATCATGTATAATAGTCATGTCAAGCATGACGAAATCACATGACGAATTACGTTATTACGACAAGAACGATTTCAGCCAGGCGCAGCCTCAGACATCAGGCCGTCCCGCGCCTTTCAGGGCGCATAGGATTTTGCCCTGCAAAATCCTCACCAGCCCGCGTCGGCAGGGAACACGTTCGCGTATTTCACGCTGGTGCGGGGCCCGGCCATCATGGGGGCGACGGTGTCGCGCCAGCGGGCGTAATGAGCCGTCTCCTTGTGCGCAGCGGGTGCCTGAGGTGTGCGGTAGGCCTCGACAAGGACGAAGCGCGCCGGATCGTCCGCCTCCTGGACGACGTCGAACCGCGCGATGCCGGGTTCGAGGACCGAATTCCGGGCGTTTTCGAGGCTCGCGGCCTTGAAGGCCTCGACGCACCCGGGCTTTACGTGAACGGCGACATGAACGATGAGCATACGGTAGCGGGGTTAGCCGGCGACGCTAATGCCGAATATGCGTCTGTCCAAGCAGATTGGGAGAGGGTCCGGCCCTTATTGCAGATGGCACAAGGACGGCGGAGCCGGAATCGTGCGGAAGAGCTCGTACGCGAAGAGCCGGGTGGACCGGAGCTGCGCTGACGGAGCGGCCCGACTGTGCTCCCGTTCGACAGGCTCAGCATGACCCTGAGCAGAGTCGAATGGGTCAGGGTCTGCGACACCGCAGGAGGCGCCCAAAGCACAGCGCTGGCGGGCAGAGAACCTGGTCCTCCCCGGAATACTTCCTACAAAGGCGTCGCCAGACTTGACCCGCGACCGGCCGGGGACACGATGGACGACGCGCCTGCGGCGTAGTCCGCAGCGTTGCTTGAATCCCATACTCCCATGCACTGGAAAATCGAGATTCTGGAGAACCATAGCGGGGAAATCGGTGAAGCTGTACCGCACGCGGATCATCTGTTCGAGTCGGAGGAATACCACTACGATCAGGGACAGCAGCTGGAGGTGGCCGTTCATCGCACGGCCGACACGGAGTGGCACATCTTCACCGATCTCGATTCCGGCCACCGGTTCAAGATCCCGCCCGACAAATACCGCAAGGTAGACTGAGAGGCTCCAGAATCCAGCCCCGCCACCCGCCCGCCCGCGCCCCGGCAGGCGGACGGAGTTTGTATTTGAAAAATTGTGACGTCCGTGGCCTGGCGGGCGGGGAATATGCCGATATCGGTTCGGATCGTCCCTGTTTGCGACGATTCTGTTGGAGGTCGGTCCGCAGTTGCCGCCAAGGTTGTGCGGCGCTGACAACGCGGTTCGACTGTGCTCCCGTTCGACGGGTTCGACAGGCTCGCCGCAGGCAGGCTCAGGGTCTGCGACACCGCCATCCAACAGAGCAGCCGCGCCGGGTATCCCGCGGGCGGATCGAAGCGGCGCCTCAGTCGCCGGCCAGCAGAGGCGGCATCGGGCAGGAGAGCGCGGCGGCGAAAGCCCGGAGCAGTTCGGCCTCCTCGTCGCGGACGACGCCGTCGTGGAGCACCGTGTGCGCGCAGGCCAGGAGCAGGCGCTGCCTGATCGGGAACGACGCGCCGGCCAGCCGGTCGAGCGCGGCATCCAGCCGGGAAAACTCGCAGGCGCCGGGGTCGAGGAGGGCGAGGCGGTTCTCGATCAGCTTGAGCTGGCCGGAGCCGTCGCGAAACGCGGCGTCGGCGGCCGCGGTGTCGGCGCCCTCGGATCCGTCGGGCTGTTCCTTCCCCTGCAAGGCGCCCGCCCACGCAAGTGCGGAAAGCACGACGGCTATCTCCGCGACCACGGCGTTGAACGAGTAGATCTGGGGCGTCTCCGCTGCCGGCTCGTTGGCGACCGCGAGACTGCGGAGCACGACCTTTTGCAGCGCGAATTCAAAATAGGACAGGCGTTGGTCGCACTCGATCAAGGCCTGGCAGGTCGAGGCAAAGGCGGCCGCGGACGGCGCCGGAAGCCGGCGGAGGACCGGCACCGCGAGCTGGGCGAGAACCAGGCGCGTGTCCGCGGCGAGGCCGCCGAGCGAGGGCAGCAACTCCCGCGTCCGACGGAGGGTGTCGTCGCCGCCGTGCGCCGCGATGACGGCGGCCTGCCCGTCGGCGACGTCATGATGCTGTTCGGTGAGCAGCGCGTAGACCAGGGCCGTCGCCTCTTCCGGGTTCCGGGCGGCGTCGCGCAGCCGCGCTGGAATGGACTCGATCAGGTCGTGCGCGTGGTCGACCTGCCGGGGAGTGAGGCTGCCGATCTGCGCCATGACGGCGGCGGGCGCAAAGGAGAGGGTGCGGGTCGGCAGGAGCGGAGGCGCGTCCGCCGGGTTGTTGTAGGCCCGGTGCAGGGCCACGTCGGCCGGCAGCGGCGGAGGGCCGTAGCCGAGGCGCTGGAAACTCTCGGTCCGCACATCGACGGCCGTGGCGGGATCGAAATATCTGCCGTCCCATTGGGGATCGATCGTGCGGATGCGGACGTCGAGCGGCGGATGGGTGGCCAGGAGATCGTTGAAAAGCATGTGGTCGTATCCCTCCGCGAAGAAGAAGTGGCCGATCTCGGCGGCCTTGTCCGTCGCGAGGTGGGAACCGAGCGCGTAACCGCCGATCTTCCGCAGTGCGCCCGCAACACCGCCGGGATTCCGGGTGAACTGAACGGCCGAGGCGTCGGCGAGAAATTCGCGCTGGCGCGAGACGGCGGCCTGGATGAGGCGGCCGAAGAAGTAGCCGATGTACCCGATGATCAACATGGCCAGGCCGATCGCCAGTATGACCACCACGGCCCCGCCGCCCTTTCCACGCGTCCGGATGCCGCCCCTGCCGAATCCGCGGAGGATGCCCTGGCCGATCAGGCCGATCACGAGGATTCCGAACACGATTGCGGCCAGCTTCACGTTGAGCCGCATGTCGCCGTTCAGGATGTGGCTGAATTCGTGCGCGACAACGCCCTGAAGCTCGTCGCGGCTGAGCCGCTCCATCGTCCCGCGCGTGACCGTCACCACCGCGTCGCCGGTCGTGAGGCCGGCGGCAAACGCATTCAGGCCGTGCTCGTCGTCGAGCACGTAGACGGCCGGAACCGGCACGCCGGAGGCGATGGCCATCTCCTCGACCACGTTAAGGAGGCGCCGTTCGTGCAAATCCGTTGTGTGGGGATCGACCCGGCGGCCGCCCACGCCCTCGGCGACCGTTGCGCCGCCGGCGCGGAACTGCGACCATTTGAACAGGGATGCGAATCCGACGACCAGCAGCGTGCCAACGGTCACAATGGCCAGGACCGGGGGATCGAGCCAGACCGCCCCGCCCTCGTATGAATAGTACCCTGGGTGCTGCGCGTGATGGATATTGATCAGCGCCATCGTCGCGAGATAGCTCAGCGCGATTGTCCCGAGCACCGCCAGGCCAAAGAGGACGATGAGGCGTGCCGTGCGCCTTCGGGCGTGTTCCTGGGCCTGGAAGAAGTCCATGGTCGGGAAAAGGCTGAAAAACTGAAACGCTGAAAGACTGAAACGGGAGAAGCTGAAAGCAGAAACCGGGAGAATGAATCGTCGGAGCCGACCAAAGAGGCGCAACGGCTGTTGGGTTCAGCTTTTCAGTCCTTCAGCCTTTCAGCCACTTCAGGAGAAGCTCACCTTGGGCGCCTCGCGCTGGGCCTGGTCATCGATCTGGAAAAGCTGGGCGTCGGTGAAGCCGAACATGCCGGCGAAGACGACGTTCGGGAAGGTCTCCCGCGTGGTGTTGTAGACCATGACGGCGTCGTTGTACGCCTGGCGCGCAAAGGAGATCTTGTTTTCGGTCGAGGTGAGCTCCTCGGTG
>PMKA01000254.1 GCA_003157575.1 Opitutia bacterium | reverse complement strand
CGGCCAGACCGGCCAGCAGCTGCTGCTCGGCGCCTACTCCGCGCTCTCGCGCATGACCGGCCAGGGCGGCGTGAAGATGTTCACCCACTCCGAGATGCTCGACCTCGTGGTGGTCGGCGGGCACGCCAAGGGCATCATCGTGCGCGACCTGGTCACCGGGGAGATCTCGCGCCACGCGGCCGACGCCGTGGTGCTTGCGACCGGCGGCTACGGCAACGTCTTCAACCTCTCGACGTACGCGCGAAATTCCAACGCCACCGCGATCTGGCGCGCCTACAAGCGCGGCGCCTGCTTTGCCAACCCCTGTTTCACGCAGATCCATCCGACCTGCATCCCCGTCACGGGCGACTACCAGTCGAAGCTCACGCTCATGTCGGAGTCGCTCCGCAACGACGGACGCATCTGGGTGCCGAAGAAGAAGGAGGACTGCAAAAAGAACCCGAACGACATCGCCGAGGACGACCGCGACTACTACCTCGAGCGGATGTATCCGGCGTTCGGCAACCTCGCGCCGCGCGACATCTCCTCGCGCGCCGCGAAGACCGTCTGCGACGAGGGCCGCGGCGTGGGCGAGTCCGGCCTGGGCGTGTATCTGGATTTCTCCGACGCCATCAACCGCCTCACCGAGGCGGGCGTGCGCGAGCGCTACGGCAACCTCTTCGACATCTACCACGAGATCACCGACGAGAACGCCTACAGGGTGCCGATGCGCATCTTCCCGGCCGTGCACTACACGATGGGCGGACTGTGGGTGGACTACAACCTGATGTCCAACGTCCCGGGCCTGTTCGTGCTCGGCGAGGCCAACTTCTCCGACCACGGGGCGAACCGCCTCGGCGCGTCCGCGCTGATGCAGGGGCTGGCCGACGGCTATTTCGTCATCCCGTACACAATCGCAAACTACCTTGCGGGCCAGAAACCGGCCGCACGGCCGAAGACCGACGCCGCGGAGTTCAAACAGGCCGAGGACAACGTGCGCGGGATCACCGCGCGCCTCCTGGCCGTCAAGGGCAGGGAGCCGGTCAGCCATTTCCACAAGCGCCTCGGCAGGATCCTGTGGACCGGCTGCGGCATGGCCCGCAACGCCTCGGCGCTGAAACAGGCGATGCAGGAGATCCCCGCGTTGCGCGCGGAATTCTGGCAGAACGTCAACGTGCCCGGCGACGGGGGCACGCTCAACCAGTCGCTCGAGCGGGCAGGCCGCGTGGCCGACTTCCTCGAGCTGGCCGAGCTCATGTGCCTCGACGCCCTGGAGCGCGACGAATCCTGCGGCTGCCACTTCCGCGAGGAGCACGTCGACGCCGAGGGCGAGTGCCTCCGCAACGACGCGCAGTACGCCCACGCCGCGGCCTGGGAATTCCAGGGCGAGGGCGCCGCGCCGCTGCTCAACAAGGAGCCGCTCGTGTACGAGACCGTGCACATGGCGACGCGGAACTACAAATAGTGGTCGAGCGTCGAGCGACGAATGTCGTGAGCCATACCAAGACTCCATTTGCACGGCGGCAAACCTCCTGACCCTCGACTCTCGACCCAATTTCAACATGAAGGTTAAACTCAAAGTCTGGCGTCAGAAGGACGCGAACAGCGCCGGCGGGTTCAAGGAATACGAGACGCCCGAGCTCAACGCCAACATGTCGTTCCTGGAGATGCTGGACGTGGTCAACGACGAGCTCACGATCAAGGGCGAGGAGCCCATCGCGTTCGACCACGACTGCCGCGAAGGCATCTGCGGGACCTGCTCGCTGGTGATCAACGGCAAGCCGCACGGCCCCCATCGCGGCGTGGCAACGTGCCAGACGTACATGCGCAATTTCAGCGACGGCGACGTCATCACCGTCGAACCGTTCCGCGCCCGCGCCTTCCCGGTGATCAAGGACCTGATCGTCGACCGTTCGGCGTTCGACCGGATCATGCAGGCCGGCGGCTTCATCAGCGTGCGGACGGGCAGCGCCTGCGACGCCAACGCCCTTCCCGTGCCGAAGGAGGCTGCGGATCTCGCAATGGACGCGGCGGCGTGCATCGGCTGCGGCGCGTGCGTTGCGGCGTGCAAGAACGGAAGCGCGATGCTCTTTGTCAGCGCGAAGGTCTCGCAGTTCGGACTCCTGCCGCAGGGCCAGCCCGAGCGGGACAAGCGCGTGCTCGCGATGGTGAAGCAGATGGACGCGGAGGGCTTCGGCAACTGCACCAACTATTACGAGTGCTCCGCGGTCTGCCCCAAGCTCATCAGCCACGAGTTCATCGCGCGCATGAACCGCGATTTCCTGAAGGCCACCCTGCGCTCGGCCTTCACACAGGCCCCCACGGATTCGAGCGCCGCAGGCTGAGACCGGGCCGCCCAGGGGAAGGATCGGCCTGCACGCTCCGCCGTTGCGGCGCAAGCAAGCAGACGCCAACATGGTTTGGGCGCCGTTGTAGGAGTCTGCTTGCAGGCGAGCTTGGCCGCGGAATCGCATTCAAACAGGCTCCGGCAATTTGAATAGCGGAGGACGGCGATCCCTCGCCGCCAAAGTCTTGGCGCGCCGCCATGGCATCAGGCGTGAGGGATGGCAGCATGGTCGAGAGTCCGGTACGAGGCGGGCAGGCTGCAGCGTGTCATTTTGCTCCGGTGCACCCCGAGGGAGAGCCTTTCGATTCCCCGTATGTCAGAATCCAGAGTCCCCACGCGACGAAGACAGAGTTGCGTTAGATATTTTTGGAATTACAAAGGGATCCACTCAACCCCATGCCGAGGATCTTCGACAACATTGCCGAGCACCTGCTTCCCCACCTGAGAACCACCCTTGGTCTGTCTCATCGCGCAGATTTTTGCGTCGGATATTTCAATCTTCGCGGTTGGCGTGAGCTGGACCCACAGGTCGAACCGTGGCTAGGCGGAGGTGGTCAGCAATGTCGTCTGTTGGTAGGCATGCAGAGGCTTCCGGCGGATGAGTTTCGCGAGGCCAAACGCCTGGGCGATCCGGCCCGCCTCGACAACCAGTCGGCCCTGCGCTTGCGAAAAAAACTCGCGCAAGAATTCCGCGATCAGCTCGCGATCGGCCTGCCCACCGATGATGAAGAATCGGGTCTGCGCCGGCTCGCCGCACAACTTCGCGCTGGCAAGGTCGTCGTAAAGCTGTTCTTGCGGCACGCGCTTCACGCGAAGCTCTACCTCTGCTTCCGCAACGACCCAAATAACCCCATAACAGGATTTGTAGGCAGTAGTAACCTCACGTTCTCAGGACTTTCCCACCAGGGTGAACTTAACGTCGACGTACTGGACCACGACGCTGCCCAGAAACTCGCGCATTGGTTCGAGGCCCGCTGGCTCGACCCTTGGTGCGTCGATATCACTCAGGACCTCATCGACGCGATTGAAGAAAGCTGGGCGAGGGAGACCCCGATTCCGCCCTACCATATCTATCTCAAGATTGCCTATCATCTGTCTCGCGAAGCCCGGCATGGGCTTTCCACCTTCGAAATCCCGCACGAATTCGAGGACATTTTGCTGCCCTTCCAAAAAGCTGCGGTGCAGATCGCGGCTCACCATCTCAACAACGAGAAGCGCCGCGGCGTCCTGCTCGGCGATGTTGTCGGTCTTGGGAAAACGCTCATGGCCACGGCCCTGGCCAAACTCTGGGAGGAGGAGACCGGTACCAGCACCTTGGTAATCTGCCCCAAGAATCTTGAGCCGATGTGGAGGGACATGGTCCGTCGCCACGGATTGCGAGGCGAAGTGATGTCGTTTTCCCGCACTTTGCGCGAAATGGCCGAGATTCCAGCCCGCTATCGGCTCGTGCTGATCGACGAGAGCCACAACTTACGCAACGGCGAGGGCAAGATCTACCGAACCATCCGGGAATTCATTCGCATCAGCGATGCACGGGTAATCCTTCTCTCTGCCACGCCTTACAACAAAACCTACCTCGACCTGTCCAACCAGCTGCGGTTGTTCGTCCCGGAAGATCGGGATCTTGGGATTCGGCCCGAAATCTACCTGAAGCGTATCGGGGAACTCGAATTTGAGCGACAGCACCAGTGCTCGCCGCGCACGCTCGCCGGCTTTGAGAAGAGCGGGGAATCGGACGACTGGCGCGAGCTAATGCGCCTCTTTCTCGTGCGTCGAACCCGGTCGTTCATCATGGACAATTACGCCCAGCTCGACCCGGAGAACGGACGCAAGTTCATCACTTTTTCCAACGGGCAGCGGTCCTATTTCCCGATTCGTAAGCCCAAGTCCCTGAGATTTGCCATCGACGATTCCGATCCCAACGACCACTACGCTCACCTCTATTCCGATGAGGTCGTCGCCCTTATTAACGCTCTCGAACTGCCCCGTTACGGCCTCAAGAACTACCTTGATCCGCACCCGGCGACTCGCCCGACCCAGGAAGAAGACAAGATCATCGCGGACCTCTCCAAGGCTGGGAAGCGGCTGATGGGGTTTTGCCGGGTGGGGCTTTTCAAGCGGCTTGAAAGCAGCGGTTATGCCTTCTTCCAATCGCTCCATCGTCACGTTCTCAGGAACTACATCTATCTCCACGCCATTGAGCACGATCTGCCCCTGCCGATCGGCAGCCAGGGGGCGGAATTCCTCGATTCGCAGTTCTACGACGAGGATGCCGGGGAGGCCACCCAGTCCGAGCTGATTGAGGACGAGGCCGACACCGTTGTCCCCGAGGACGCCAACGGTTTTATTCTCGATGAGGAGAACCTGCGCCGGCGCGCGCGCCAGCTTTACGAGCTTTATTCGACTGGCGCCATCCGCCGACGCTTTCGCTGGCTCGCGTCCGGCTTTTTCCGCGCCGAGCTCGCCCGACATCTTCGCGCTGACGCCGAGGCATTGCGCTCGGTTCTGCAGCGCGCAGTCCTTTGGCGGCCGGAATTCGACCATAAGCTCCAGGAGCTGATCCGCCTGGTCAGCGAACGCCATCCCGCCGACAAGGTCCTTGTCTTCAGCCAGTATGCCGACACGGTGCGCTATCTTGAGCGCGCCTTGCGCTCCGCCGGTTTGACGAGCGTCGTCGGCGCCACAGGGGATTCCGCCGATCCCACCTCCTTGGCGTGGCGATTCAGCCCGGTCAGCAACGGCCGCCGCAATGCGGTCAGCCCTGCGGATGAAATCCGCGTTCTTCTGGCGACCGACGTTCTCAGTGAAGGCCAGAACCTCCAGGACGGGTTCATCGTGGTGAATTATGATCTCCCGTGGGCCATTATCCGCCTCATTCAGCGGGCTGGCCGCGTCGACCGAATCGGCCAGCATGCCGACACGATTCTGTGCTATTCCTTCCTTCCCGCCGACGGCGTCAACCGGATCATACGCCTGCGCGACCGGGTGCGCCAGCGCCTGCGTGAGAACTCCGAGGTCGTGGGCAGCGACGAAGCGTTCTTCGAAGACGAGGCTGCACCCGAAATACTGCGCAACCTATACGACGAGCGCGCCGGCATCCTCGACGGCGATGACGACGGCGAAGTCGATCTCGCCTCCTACGCCTACGAAATCTGGCATCAGGCGGTTCAAGCCGACCCAGCACTCGAAAGGATTGTGCCGAAGTTGCCGCCTGTGGTCTATTCGGCCAAGCAGCATGCACCCGCCGCCGACGCTCCCGAGGGGGTGCTCGTTTACATGAAGACCGCCGAAGACAATGACCTGCTCGGCTGGATCGACACCGAGGGGCGCAATATCACCGAATCGCAGCTGAAAGTCTTGCGCGCGGCCGCCTGCGCTCCCGGCACGCCCTCCCTCCCGCGCGATCCCCGCCACCACACCATCCTCCAGCAGGGCGTGGAGCGCCTCATGCGCGAAGCAAAGGGCATCGGCGGAGCCCTCGGTCGCCCGTCCGGCGCCCGTTTCAAGGTTTACGAGCGCCTCAAGCTCTTCACCCGCGAAAGCCCGCTGTTCGAGACAAAGGAGCTCAAGGTGACGCTCGAACAGATCTACCGCTACCCGCTCCGGCAGGCTGCCACCGATCTGCTCAACAAACGCCTCCGCGCCGGTGCGAGCGACGAGGAACTCGCGGCGCTGGTGGTCAGCCTGCGGCAGGAGGACCGGTTGTGCGTTGTCCAGGAAGAGGAGCAGGAAGGCGAGCCGCAGATCATCTGCTCGCTCGGCCTGCGTGCGCCCGGGGCGTAGAGATTGGTTTCTCCGTCATGCAACTGATCTATTTCGACGAGACTGGAAACACCGGCAACAATCTCGACGAGGTCGACCAGCCGATCTTCGTCCTCGGTGCGCTTGTCGTCCCCGAAGCCGACTGGATGCCATTGGAGGCGGAATTGCTCGCTGCCATTGAGGCACATGTACCGTCGCCCAGGCCGAATGATTTTGAAATCAAAGGCAGCGAGATTCATAATCCGCGCCATTACCTACGGCAGTTCCCGATTCCGCTGCGGCTCGCCTTGCGCGACGCTTGGTTCGCCATCGCTCGCAATCGCCGCCTCCGTTTTGTTTATCGCGCCATCCCGAAGAAGCGCTACAAGACTTGGTTGCTTTCGGAATTCGGCGGCGGTGTGGCCATCAATCCTCACGTCGCGGCCTTCCCTCTGGTTGCGCGCGTCGTCGACGATCTTCTGCAGCAGACGCCTGGTGCGCCGCTCGGCATCTTCATTTTCGACGAGAACCGCGACGTGGTGACTGACGTTGAGAAATCGCTGCGGGTTCTGCGGACGACGACCGGTGTCCTGCGATTGAGACGGATCGTCGAGAAAGGGTTCTTCATCGACTCGCGCGCGAGCCTCCCGCTCCAGCTTTGCGATCTTTGTGTTTATGCCGCCCGGCGCAGGGAGGAACAGAAGGCCGCGGTGCGCGTGAAACCCATCGACGCTGGCTGTATTCCGCTCATCGAGCCTCTCATTCACCGGGGCAACGAAAAACTGCTCGACGTTCTCGCCTGGCTGGCCGCGGCACAAAAAAAGGAGCGGCCAGGGGAAAATCCCGCGGGCCCGGAAAAAGGTCCGAACCACTCTGGTCGCTGACGGATACCATGCACGTCCTCCTGCCTTAGGCAAGTCCCCGTTTTCTTCCTCACATGCCCCCGCTCGACCGCACCGTCCTCCACGACCATCTCGCCGCCTGCCGTTTCTCCGAGCTTTTCACGCAGGACATGGGCTGGGACTGGCCGGCCGGCGCCAACGCCCATCCGTTCCCAATCACGATTGATGGACGCGCCTTCGAGTTCCGCACGGTTGCCCATAAACGCGGCGTTGGCGTCCTGCATTGCACGCCGCGCGATCCTGGTCCGCTCCCGCCGCCTTCGCTTCGTGGCCGGCTGGAACGCGAAGTCGCCAAGAAGATCCACGAGCACATCATCATCTTCACCGACGCGGCTAACACCATACAGGTCTGGCAGACCGCCCTTCGCCGCGCCGGTCTCCCCATCCGCCGGTCGGAATACACCCTCCACCTTGCCGCCGGCGCGACCGGCGAGCCTCTGGCCCAGCGCCTCGAAAAACTCGCATTCACCCTCGACGAAGAGGAACTTCTCACGCTGCCCGACGTTCTGGCCCGGATGCAGGAATCGGGCTTGCACGCGGAGCGCATCACCAAGCGCTTCTACCAGGAGTTCGCCAGCCAGAAGAAGGTCTTCACCGAATTCATCGAAGGTCTGGCCTCGGCCGGCGACCGCTCGTGGTATGCCTCGGTCATGCTGAACCGGCTGATGTTCGTCTGGTTCATCCAGGCCAAGAGCTTCCTCGACCAGAATCCGAATTACCTGCCCGACAAGCTGGAGCAGGTCCGCGCCGCCGCCGGCGCCGGACAGTTCCACAATTTCTACCGCCAGTTCCTGCTCCGCCTGTTTCACGAAGGCCTCGGCGCGCGCGCAGCCGACCGCGCACCGGCTCTTTCCGCGCTCATCGGCCGGATTCCGTATCTCAACGGCGGTCTCTTCGACGTGCATGAGCTGGAACGCGGCGACGCGGGCAGCGCAATCCGCATCCCCGACGAAGCTTTTGAGCGTCTTTTCGCCTTCTTCGGCCAGTGGCGCTGGCACCTTGACGAGCGACCGTTGCGCGACGACCGGGAGGTCAATCCCGATGTCCTCGGCTACATCTTCGAGAAATACATCAACCAAAAGGAAATGGGGGCGTACTACACCAAAGAGGACATCACCGGCTACATTTCCCGGAATTGCATCGTCCCCTGCCTCTTCGCCAAGGCCGAGGCCGCGATGCCGCGCGAAGAGCGGGAGGCATTCGTTTCGTACCGGCGTGGTCTGCTTCAGGAAAACCCCGACCGCTACATCTACGCTGCGGTCTGGCATGGCACAGAGCACCCGCTCCCGCCCGAGATCGCCGTTGGCGAGTCAAACGTGGCCCGCCGCACCGGTTGGAATCGGCCCGCGCCGTCCGAGTTTGCTTTGCCAACAGAGTGGTGGCGCGAAGTCGTCGCCCGGCGCCGCCGCTATGCCGAGGTGAAGTCAAAGCTGGCGGCAGGCGAGGTGCGTGAACTCACCGACCTCGTCACGCTCAATCTCGACATCATTCAACTGGCCCAGGATGCGGTCGCGGACTGCCCCACGCCTGCCGCGCTCAGGGCGTTGTGGGATGGGCTCGCGGGGCTGAGCGTGCTTGACCCCACCTGCGGCTCCGGCGCCTTTCTATTCGCGGCTCTCAATATCCTCCAGCCGCTCTACGACGCCTGTCTCCGCCGGATGGAAGCGCTGGTCGACGAGGCGCCCAAACCGCTGCACCCGAAGAGCCACCTCAAATTTTTCGCCGACACGATTGCCGATGCCGGCGGCTCAGCCCATCCCAGCCGCGCCTACTACATTCTCAAGCGGATCATCCTCGGCAATCTCTACGGCGTGGACCTGATGCCCGAGGCGGTGGAAATCTGCAAACTACGCCTGTTTCTCAAGCTCGTGGCGCAGGTCATGCCTGACCCGGCGAAGGACAATCTCGGCGTCGAGCCGCTGCCCGACGTCGATTTCAACGTCCGGCCCGGCAATACACTCGTCGGTTTCGCCACGCGGGCCGAACTGGAACGAAGCGCCGAGGGCGACTATCTGCGCCAGCAGGAGATCACCCAGGCCATCCAGGCGGCGGACGACGCCGCGCACGTGTTCGACACGTTCCGGCAAAGCCAGCTCGCCGGTGACACCGCCGGCCAGGCGGCAGTGAAAACCGATCTTCGCGCCCGCCTGCAAGCGCTACGCGACCAGCTCGACCGCTACCTCGCGCGGGTCTATGACCTGCGAATGTCGGAAGACGAACGCCGTTTTGAGAAATGGAAGGCGAGCCATCACCCCTTCCACTGGCTCGTCGAGTTCTATGCCATCGTGAACGCCGGCGGCTTCGACGTGATCATCGGGAATCCACCGTATCTGGATCTGAAGCAGCTGACCGGCTATATCCCGAAAGGCTTCGTCACATCGCCTACCAAGAATCTCTATTCTTTGGTGCTCGAAAGATGCGAGGCGCTAGTCAACGACCGCCAAGGCTACATCGTTCCCATTTCATCACTGGCAACCGAGGGCTACTCAGAGCTTCAGCGGATTCTGCTTCACCGCGATCTCTGGTTCACATCTTTTGATGATCGACCCGCACACCTGTTCGACGACCTCGACAAGAACACGTTGTCAGTGCTGCTGCTATCTCGGAGACGGGAGAACGCATCTGTCGTTTCGTCTCGCCTGAATCGATGGAATTCAGATGAGCGCCCCGACTTATTCCCGAAGCTTCATCTGCATCAGACTCCGAATTGCCGTTTGCCGGGATGCGTACCGAGGATCGGCTCGGAGATAGAAGCTTCAATCTGGGGGCGGGTCTTCGGCAGGTCCGAGTCGTTGTCTTCTGCTTATTCCGGAGTGGGAAAACATGCGGTCTTTGAGATTGCCTCGATTTAGTG
>PMKA01000524.1 GCA_003157575.1 Opitutia bacterium | reverse complement strand
CACCAGTTGGCGTGGTCCGCCACCGTGGCAAACCGCCCGGCGTCGCGTTCCAGCATCTCCAGCCATGCAAGCAGATGGTGCGCGAGGGGCACGGGTTGCGCACGCTGGAGATGGGTGTACCCCGGGATGAGAACGCCGGTGTTCGCCTCCGCGGCGGCGAGGACCGAGCGGCCGGCGTTGCGGATCTTCGTCTGCAATTTCGAGCAGGCGTCCTTGAAAAACAACCTCATGTCCACCGCCACCTGGTCGTTGCGGCTGCGCGCGGCGTGCAGCCTGGCCGCCGCCGGGACGCGCTTCGTGAGCGCCTGCTCGATGTTCATGTGCACGTCCTCGAGCGCGGTGTCCCACACGAAGCCGCCCGCCTCGATCTCAGCGCGCAGCTCGTCGAGCCCCGCCTGGATCGCGTCGCGTTCCGCCGGGGAGATCAGTCCCGCGCGCGCGAGCATGGCCGCGTGCGCCCGGCTCCCCTGGATGTCGAACGCGGCGAGGCGCCGGTCGAACGACACGGACTCGCTGAACGCCAGCATCAACGCGGAAGGTTCCGCCGAGAAACGACCGCCCCAGGTGGCTTGAGGATTCTTGGCCATACGCCCCGCCATCATCCCGCGGGGCGCGAGCGGCGCAAATAGAAAGATGGGGGGGGGCCGCAAGCAGCGGGCGCATCTGCCGGTTGACGGTGGTCCGACATGGCATGGGCATTCCTGCCAATGTTGTCCAGATCACGGGTCGGGAGACCCGTGCCACGACGGACAGCCTGAGGCCACCGCCAACCGGCGGACGCGCCGACCGGCAAACCGCCCCACGGCACGATCCCAAAAAGATCACCGGGGAAGACTTGACCTGTTCGCCTCATTTTCCGCAATTCAATGACTCTGCATCCTCGGAACGGTCATCCGCCCGCGTTCGACCACGGCCCCGCCTAAAACCACACTCTATGCAGGCTTCGCGCAACACAGCCCCTCCATGGGAGATACTCCGCCTGGCCGGACTGCTCGTGACCTGCCTGTTGGCGGCAAAGGCATTCCCTCAGGCTGCCCCGCTCCCTCCTTCCGCCGGCACCCCCGAACATTATGCGGAGGTGACGGTGGACCCGGCGCACACCTCGGCCTACGTCGCGGAAATCAGCCTCGCCCTGGCACCGCTCACACGCCGCGGCGCCGCCTACACGGGCGACTACGCAGTAAAGGTGTTCCCGTTTTTCTTTTTCAACGAGCACGGCGCAATCTCAATCGAGTTCTCCGACGACCAACTGCAGCGCCTCGCCCGCGGCGAAAAGGTCGGCTTGAAAGGTCTCGCCCGGAACAGCGCGGGCGCCGTCCGCCGGATCGAGGGAAGCGCCGTCCCTGATGCGGCCGGGGCCGATCACGGCAAGATCAAGGTCCACGTGTGGGTGGGCAGGAAGATCGATCTCGCCTTCAACACCGCGTACCGGCTCACCGGCAGGAATTGAGCGCCGCCTGTTCCGAACTGTAGGAGCCTGCTCGCAGGCGACAGGAGACATCGCTTGCGAGCAAGCTCCTACAACTTGGACAGGTGCAGGGCGCCATGCCGGCCTTCGCCAAGGCCATGGCCCCTCTGCCGCCTATTTCTTCCAATGCAGCACCACCGGCCGCTCGATGGACGGATGCAGGCTCTGGTGAACGGGACAGGTATGCGCGGCACGTTCCAAAACGCCGTTCGGATCGGCGCTCTGCGGCACCGGCAGCCAGATCTGCGTTCCCAGGCGCACGATGCGCCGTGGCAGGTCGGTTGACATCTCCTTGGTCACTTCGAAACGCGCGCCCTTGATGTCGATGTTGAGGCGCCGCGCGGCCATCCCCATGATCGTGAGCATGCACGTCGCCAGCGCGGTCGCCGCCAGGTCCGTCGGCGAAAATGCCTCGCCCCGCCCCTGGTTGTCCACCGGCGCATCGGTCTCCAGCGTGCTTCCCGACGGGCCGTGCGTGGCCTGACAATGCAAATCGCCCTGATATTCGCCCGTGATCTTGACCATGTCTCAAGTTCCGCGGAAAATGCCCGGATCGCAAGATCCAAGGCGGGGCATCCGGCCGCCGCCCCGCCTCTCCGGCCCGGATACATGCTTCTTGCAGCAACGGCCTTGAGCAGGCAAACATGTGCGCGGTGCGTATCTACCCCGTGAATGTCAATGAAGGCGCTGGTCGTTGCAGCGCGAACGCCGGATCGCCGCCGGGCTCCGCGCCGGGATATCGCGGCCGAAGCGGCGGCCGCAGGATCGCCGGTGTCACCGCCAGATCATGACGCACTCCAACAAAACGAAACGAGTTCGCGCCACGACGCTGGCCGATGTCGGCCTGGCCGCGGGCGTTTCCGCGATGGCTGTGTCCGCCGTGCTCAACGGCGCCCTCACCTCCTCCCGGATCGCGCCAAAAACACGCAAGCGCATCCTGGAAACTGCGGCGCTCCTCAATTACCGCGCCAACGGCACGGCGCGCGCCCTCGCCAGCCGACGCATGCACACGATCGGAGTCGCGGGCGTCGTCGACGGCAACGGCCTCGAGTTCAACCATTATTTCCTCGAGATCCTAAGCGGTATCCTGATGACCGCCGGTCGTCGCGAAGAAAACACGACGCTCTTCACGCTCCACGAATGGAGCCCCGACCCGGAGCCCATCCGCAGGTTCTGCGACGGCCGCATCGACGGGCTCATCCTTATTGCTCCGCGTCTCACAGTGGAAACCGGCAGGATGTTCCCCGCCTACACGCCTTTCGTCGCGGTTCACGCCAATTGCCCCCTCCCGGGTGTGATCAACGTCGAGAGCGATGAGGAGGACGGCGCTTACGAAGTCACCCGCCATCTCATCGCGAGGGGGCATCGGGACATCATCCACATCACCGGCCCCCGCGGCCTGCTCGGCGCGGAACGGCGCATCCGCGGGTTCGAGCGCGCGATCGTAAATGCCGGCATCCATTTTGACAGCTCTCGCCTTGTGGAAGCCTCTTTCACGACGTCGGACGGCCGCATCGCGATGCGCCAGTGGCTGAAAGCCCATGTTGGCGACCGCCTGCCCCAGGCTGCCTTTTGCGCCAGCGACGCCATTGCGGTCGGCTGCATGGAAGCGCTCGCCGAACTCGGCCTTCGCGTCCCGGATGACATCTCAATCGCCGGGTTCGACGACACTTTCACTGCACGCACGACCGTGCCGCAACTGACAACCGTGCGGCAGCCGCTCTGGTCGATGGGCAACCGGGCCGCCGAAATCCTGCTGGACCGCATCGAACATCCGGAACGTCCCCTGACCGATACTCCAAATCCGGTCGTCTTCCCGGTCGAGGTCATCTCGCGCGCTTCGGTTGCGTCCCCTCCTGTTGCCGCGCGCGTCGTTCCTCCCCAGCCGGCCGCGGCCAGCTGACCGGCAGGCTCCACAACGGGTGGCCGCGTCGGCGGCAACACACACTGTTCCAACCGGCCGGGCGCTGATCGCCGACGGCCGGTTGGAATCACGCTGAAGGGCTCGAAGCCCGAAAGGCTGCTAGCCCCGGAAGTAGAGGTAGCCGCCGAGAATGCAGACCAAGATCAGGCAGGACGCCGCAACGTCGTGCCAGTCCCAGCTTGCGTAGGTCTTCGCCTTGTCTTCCGAGGTAGTCGTACCGAAAGTCAGGCTCTTGATCCGGTCATAATCGGGAACGGCCGTCGCGTAGCTGACCACAATCATGACCACGGCCGACACAAGTGTGATAAGGATGCTGAAGTACTGGAAGTTG
>PMKA01000417.1 GCA_003157575.1 Opitutia bacterium | reverse complement strand
GTGGGCCGGCGCTACCGGCGCCTGGCGGAGGAGAAAAAGGCGTTTCCCGACCTCGTCGTCATCGATGGCGGGCAGGGCCAGGTCGGCGCCGCGCTGAAGGCGTTTGTCGCGCTGGAACTGTCTCCGCCGCCGCTCATCGGGCTGGCGAAGGAGCACGAGACGGTCATCTTTGCGGACGAGCGGCCTCCGCTGAACCTCCCGCTCAATCATCCCGGGCTGCAGCTGCTGCAGCGGCTGCGCGACGNNGCGCGACGAAGCGCACCGGTTCGCGAACACCTACAACGCCGACCTTCGCTCGAAAAAGATCCGCGAATCGATCCTCGACGATTTCGCCGGCCTCGGCCCGGTCCGTCGGATGGCGCTGCTCGAGCACTTCGGCTCGATCGACAGGCTCCGGGCCGCCTCCGCGGCCGAGATCCAGGACGTGCCCGGCATCGGCCCTAAGATCGCGCGGGAGCTGAGGGAGTATCTTTGCGCCGGACCGGGAGCTCCGCAGACGTAGCGCAGCGCCACTGATGCGGCACAAGCCTCAGATCATTTTACAGGAGGAAACGGAGGAGGTGGAAGAGGGCGGCACCCAAGGCCCGGACGCGAGGTCCGGCCCTGCGGAGGAGCCCCACCTTATCTTTTCCTCAACCGCACTGCCCGGTCGAACACGCGGGCGGGCAGCAGCCACCGGAGAAAAAGGAGGAGTTTTGCATGGGCGGGGGCGGAGTAGCGCGGCGCCGGGTGGCGCGCCGTGAGGGCCTTCTCCACAAGCCGGGCGATGTCGTCGGGGTGGCCGGCGATCCTGTGCAGCCGCCGGTAGTCATGCCGGAAGCCTTCGAAATACGGCGCGTAGACCCCGCTGTTCGCGATGACAGGCCCGGACGCCTCGTTTGCCGCGTCGAGAAAGCCGCTGAGGATGAAACCCGGCCGGATCAGCACGACCTCGATTCCGAATGGCGCGAGCTCTCCCCGGAGGCCGTCCGTGATGGCCTCGAGCGCGTGTTTCGTGGAGTCGTAGATGGACGACAACGGCCGGGCGATCCTGCCGGCGATCGAGCCGATGTTGACGATGCGCCCCGTGCCGCGCTCGCGCATGTGCGGGGCCACCAGCTGGGTGAGCGCGATGAGTGCGAACACGTTGGTCTCAAAATTGCGGCGGATAAGGTCGACCGGCACAAGTTCGACGGGACCGCGCGTGCCGTACCCCGCGTTGTTCACCAGCCCGTCGATCCGGCCGAAATGCCCGCGGGCCTCGTCGACGATCTGCTGCCGGACCGCCGCGTCCGTGATGTCGCCGGGGATCGCGCGCACGCGCGCACCGGACGGGTCGAGCTCGCGTGCGAGGGCGGCGAGCGGCTCCGCCCGCCGCGCGTTGATGACGAGCCGCGCGCCGCCGCGAGCCAGGCGCCGGGCGGACGCCTGGCCGATTCCCGACGACGCTCCGGTGACGATGACGACCTGATCGGCCAGTGGCCTCATGATCCGCCATGCTGGCGGGAAACCGCGGCGGGGCGACACGAAAAGGAGGGCATCGCGTTTCCGGAATACAGCATGTGTCACAGGCGCATTCGCGCCGCACGCAGGGGAAGACGGTCCTTGTCAACGCGACAGCCTTGCCCGTGCGCCGTTTCGGTCCATAAGTTCAGGTTCATGTCCCGCCTTTCGATCGTGCTTCTTGCCATGCTTCCTCTGACGGCCTCCGCTGATGTCACCCTCGCTCCGCTTTTCACCGATCATGCCGTGCTCCAGCGCGACAAGCCCGTGCCCGTCTGGGGACGCGCCGCCCCCGGCGAAAAGGTGACCGTGACCTTCCGCGACCAGACCGCGCAGGCGACGGCGGGTCCGGATGGCCGGTGGGGCGTCCGCCTGAAGCCGCTCAAGCCGGGCGCGCCCGCGCCTTTGATCGCGAGCGGCCGGAACACGGTCAAGATCGAGGATATCGTTGTCGGCGAAGTCTGGGTGTGCTCCGGCCAGTCGAACATGGAGTTCCGGGTGTGGGGCCCGCCGGGCGATGTCTATCGCGTAAACGATGCCGACGCCGAGGTGGCGGCGGGCAATCATCCGCTGATCCGGCACTTCAAGGTGGAGCGGGTGGTGGCGGCCTCCCCGTCCGAAAGCGTGCACGGTTCGTGGGTGGTGTGCAGTCCGGAAACGGTCGGACAGTTCACGGCGGTCGGCTATTTTTTCGCCCGCGAGCTCAGCGCGAAGCTCGGCGTGCCCGTCGGGTTGATCAACAGCACCTGGGGCGGCACGGCGATCGAGTCCTGGATGAACGACGATGCGCTCAAAAGCGCCCCGGCCTTTGCAGTCGTGGACGAACGCTGGGCGAAGGCGCTGGAGAACTGGCCGGCCAAGGTTGCGGCGGACAAGGCCGCGCACGCCGCACAGGACAAGGAGGAGGCTGAAGCGAGGGCCGCCGGCCCCGAGAAACTTGCCGATTATCTCAAGAACCGCCCCTGGCTGCCCCCGCCGCCGTGCCCGACGAGCCCGGACGCGCCCCGGAGCCTGTTCAACGGCATGATTCATCCCCTGATTCCCTACGGAATACGCGGCGTACTTTGGTATCAGGGCGAATCCAACGACTCCCGTCCGGGCGAATACCATGCGTTGTTCGTCGCGATGATCAAGGGCTGGCGCGGCGCGTGGGGCGGGGGCGATTTTCCTTTTCTCTGGGTTCAGTTGCACAACTGGAAGACCGGCGATCCGAGCGGACTCGGGTGGACGCAGCTTCGCGAGGCGCAGACGCAGGCGCTCAGTCTGCCGCACACGGGCATGGCCGTGGCCATCGACATCGGCGATCCGGCGAACATCCACCCTCGCAACAAACAGGACGTCGGCCGCCGGCTCGCGCTGGTCGCAGAACACGTGGCCTACCGCCTTCCGGGGCCGTGGTGCGGGCCGCGATTTGAGTCCGCCAGGAGCGCAGGATCGTCGATGCGCGTGCAGATGGACCCGGCCGGGGGCGCGCTTGCGGCCCGCGGCGGTGCGTTGACGGGTTTTGCCGTTGCGGGTGCAGACAGGCGCTTTTTCCCGGCTGCGGCCCGGATCGAAGGCGTCACGATCGTCGTCTCCGCCCCCGAGGTGGCGGCGCCGGTTGCGGTCCGGTACGCATGGAAGGATGCGCCGGAGGCGGGCCTTTTCAATTCCGCCGGCCTGCCCGCCGCGCCGTTTCGCAGCGACAGCTGGTAGGAGGCCGTCGCCGCCGTTCTTTGGGAAATCTCGCCACGGAGTGGCCTGTCGCTTATCATGATCCAACGCATCCTATGAAAAACCTGAGCGTTCTTCTGCCCCTGGCTCTGAGCCTGTTTCCGTTCACCGCGGCACTCTGCGCCGAGCCGCTTGATTCGCACATCTCCGCCGCCACCGTGTACCTCGACCGCGCGGTGGTCACGCGCAGCGCCGGAATCGAACTTTCGGCCGGCGAGCACTTGCTCTCATTCGAACAGCTTCCCACTGCCCTGGTCGACCAGTCGCTTCAGGCCTCGGGTCACGGGACCGCGACGGTCACGATCCTCGATGTGAGCGTCCGGACGGCCCATGTCGATTTCACGCCGAACGAACGTGTCAAGGAGATCGAGGAGACGCTGCGGGGCCTGCAGAAACAGCAGAGGGCCATCGACGACCGGGCGCAGATCCTCGCCGAGCATCGCGAATTCGTCAAACGCATGCAGCAGGCGTCGACCAGCACGGTCATTCTCCCCCGGGGAACCGATGCGGCGCAGGGAGGCGGGGCGGTTGGGCGGCCGACGCTCGACGAGTGGCAGAAGCTCTACGTGTTCTCCGATGAGACGCTCGGGAAGATCGCCGCCGAGATGCAGTCGCTCGACGCGCAGCGCGAGGATCTCAAGTTAAAGCAGACCGCCGCCGAACAGCAGCTGAACGAGCTGCGCGGCGCCGGGGGCAGGAGCTTCAAGACCGTGACGGTGCGCGTGGCGGTGAGCGCGCCAGGCCGGCTCGAACTCGTGCTCAAGTACGCCGTGCCCGGCGCGAGCTGTGCGCCCGCCTACGACGCCCGCCTCCGCACGGCGGACCGCGCCGTCGAGCTGGCGTATTTTGGCCTCGTGCGCAACGGCACGGGCGAGGACTGGAACAACATCGCGCTCACGCTCTCGACTGCGCGCCCGAGCCTCGGCGGAGGCGCGCCGGAACCGTCTCCGTGGATCGTGGATGTGGAGCGGCCTGAGGGGGAGGAAGTGGTGAAGCTGGCGCCGTTCGCCGTCGTCAGCGAGAGGGCCAGGCGCCCGATGGCTTTCAAGGAGATGGCCGTGGCGGCGGCGCCGTCCGGCGGCGGCGAACCCGCGCAGGACAAGGAAGCCCGGGCCCTTACCGCGACTGTCGAGGCCGGCGCCACCAGTGCGACGTTTGCGATTCCCGTCGCGGTGACGGTGCCGGGCGACAACAGCACGCAAAAGGTGGCCATCGCGACGGCGAAGCTCGCGGCGAAGCTCCAGTACCAGGCGACGCCGAAACTTCTCGAATCCGCATTTCTCGACGCCGAGGCTGTCAACACGACCGAATACACCCTGCTGGCCGG
>PMKA01000047.1 GCA_003157575.1 Opitutia bacterium | reverse complement strand
GGAACCAGCCCCGCACCGTGTTTACCGCCGCCAAAGACGCTCTCGCCAGCCGGGCCGCCCATGTTTGGGCCGACAAGCTGATCGCCCGCTAAGGCAAGGTCCAGGAGCTGAGAATCGATTCCCGCAAAAAGACGGTGGAGATCTCCTGTCTGCTGGAAGGCGAGCCCACAACCATCACCATCAAGATCGTGAACTACGTCGTGGAGGCTGAGCGGGGCAAGGTGTTCATTCGGGCGACCGATTTCAGCTGTACGCGCCCCTGGTTGCACAAGCTTTTATTGGACTTTGGGCACAAGCACCGGATCGAGCTTCCTCCCTGGGCCGCCGCGGCGCTGTGACGCAAGGGGATTTTAACCCGGGAAGCGCGGGTTCGACCTCATGTGTCTGAACGCACCGCTGGTAGGCAAAGGCCCCATGGAAGGAGCTGCCGCAGGGTGCTATCTTCCGGAGATGAAGCTGCTGGCCGTAATTCTCCTCTTCTTTCTTATATTCGGTGGCGGCGGCTTTTACTTCGGAGGGNNTTCTCCTGTTCGGCGGCGGCGGCTTTTACTTCGGAGGGCCCGCCATCGGCGGAGGTGGGGTCGGCCTAATTCTTTTCATCTGCCTCATCGTCTATCTGATGGGCGGATTTCGTGCAAAAGCCTGAGAAGTTCACAAAATTAATACTATGAGAAAATCCATACATTCATCGACATTCGCTTTGCTCCTGGCCGTTGTCGGCGCTCTCATGATCGGCGGCATCGCCGGAGGCTGCGCAGCGACAAGCACCCGCGACAGCACGGGTCAATACGTGGACGATACGGTCATCACGACGAAGGTTAAGTCGGCGCTTTTGGGCGACAAAGCGGTGAAGTCTTTCGAGATCAAGGTTGTGACCTTCAAGAGGGTCGTGCAGTTGAGCGGCTTTGTGGACACTGCGGAGCAGAAATCTGCCGCAGGCAATGATGCATCCGGCGTCGCCGGAGTGAAGGACGTCGAGAACAACCTCATCGTCAAATAGCCCCAGGCGGGCACAGGGGGATGTGGCGGGCTCCGTCCTGACTCTGCAATTATGGGATGTTCGGGCCGTTTTGGAGGAGCCCCGCCGGGCAATACCTCGTGCTATGGCCGGGTCCCGCCGGCCAGCCTTTCGTTTTCTCAAACCCTGAACACGGATCAGCGGGTCGGCTTCGACCCGCTGCACTCATCAACACAATGCATACAACTCTTGCCCACCGATTCGCGGCTGTTCTCGCCGGCACGACTTTGCTGGGAGCCGCGCTTCCTGTCTCCGCTTCCGCCGCGGCATTTCCGGCGCTTAACGATCCCGCCACAACCGAGGCGCACCCCGGCAAGTTCGTCTGGGCGGAGCTGCATACGACCGATACCGCGGCCGCGACCAAGTTTTATACCGGGGCCTTTGGCTGGACTGCCGTCACGCTCGAACAGAAGGGCACAACCTACACGGTGTTCAGCAATGGGACCCGCCCGGTCGCCGGATTGAGGCAGCGCTCCGCATCGGCAACAAAACATGCGGCCCGATGGATCAATTACATCGCCGTCGCCGATCTTCCGGCCGCGCTCTCGGTCGTGACGAAGGCGGGGGGAGTGGTTCATGCGCCGGCCCGCGATTTTCCGCAAATCGGATGGGAAGCGATAATCACAGACAACGAGGGAGCGCCGGTCGGGTTGATACAGTCAAGTTCCGGCGACTCAGCCGATGTGGAGCCTGTCGTTGGAGCTTGGAACTGGTTCCACCTCTTCGTGAAAGATCCGGATGCCGCGGGCGGTTTCTATCGCCAGGTCTTCAGCTACGACGTGAACCCGGACGCCCGGATGGGAAAGAAGACCGAATTGCTGCTCTCGAGCGGCGCATTCAATCGTGCTGGCGTGTCCTTGCTTCGCGATGACAAGGATGCCAGACCCGGCTGGCTCGGCATCATCCGCGTCGCGAATCTCGATGAGACCATCGCGCGGGTGCCAGGGCTTGGCGGAGAAATCGTGATCGCTCCGCACGGCGCGGCGTTCGGGAGCCGCTTCGCCCTGATCGCCGATCCCACCGGCGGCACAGTCGGCGTCGTGGAGTACGTGAACAACGCAAACCCGGTCAATCGCCCATGAAAAACATCAAGAACATTCCCTTTGGCATCCTGCTTCTGGTCTGTCTGCAATTCAGTCTCATCGGCTGCCTCGTCGGAGTCGGCGTTCGCGGTGGCGGCGGATGGGGCCGCGACGGTCGTTGGATGGACGGCGGTCGAGGAGGTTATGGCGAGGTGCATCCTCACGGGTTCCGCCGTTGATGCAGGCAAAGCCCGCGGGTAAGGCCCCATGGCGGGGCTGGCGGCGGAATGCTATCTTGCAGCCATGAATCTACCGGTCCTCATGCTCGTCCTGCTTCTTCTCCTGGGCCTCAACTGCTTCTATTTCGCAGGGTTCGCCATCGGGGGAGAGGTGATTGGCGTGATTCTGTTCATGGCCCTTGTCATCTGTCTGGTGGACCGGCTGCTCGCGAGAGCATAGGTTCGGACTAATCCCGGGCGAGCGCCTCGATGGGGTCGAGATGAGCGGCCTTTCTGGCCGGAAGATACCCGAAGACGATGCCCGTCAGAAAGGCGCACGCAAAGGCGATTGCAATTGGTGCCACCGTGAAGATCACGCGCCAGCCTGCGATCGCAGAGGTTGCCAGACCGCCGCCGATGCCGATGGCGACCCCCACCAGGCCCCCGATGGAGCACACCATCACGGCCTCGGTGAGAAACTGAAACAACACATCGAAACCGCGGGCGCCGATCGCCATGCGGATTCCGATTTCGCGCGTTCGTTCGGTGACGGACACCAGCATGATGTTCATCACG
>PMKA01000124.1 GCA_003157575.1 Opitutia bacterium | reverse complement strand
AGCAGGTGTCTGCGCAGCAGTCGCTCGTAGATGCCGCTGCAGAGACCTTTCGTCTGTCCAGTTCGCTTTACGACAAGGGGCTTGGAGGCTACCTGAGCGTGCTTGACGCGCAGCGGTCCCTTTATTCGGCGCGGCAGGGATTGGTCTCCCTCCACCTCGCGAAGCTCGCCAACGATGTGAAGCTCTATGCCGTTCTGGGCGGAGGATGGCAGGCCGGGCCGTCGCCCGCCCGCACTGCCGTGGCGGGTGNNTCCACCGAAGTCCTGAAACGCAGGGAAGGGTGAAGACGACCCTTCTCCCAAACCGGCGTTGACAGAACGGCAACCTTCAATCCCGGAGATCTCGCATTGAGAATGAACCGCGGGTGGCATTCGCCATATTCCGATAGGTTATGGCTTCGTGAAATCTGTGGACCGAGATTCAAATGACCGATCATTCGCTTTTCTTCGTACGATGGGGCTCGGCTGTCAGGGTTTTGGTTGCGCTTGTCGGCGTTCTTTCGCTTTCGGGCGCGGTAATGGCCCAGAACCTGGCAATAACGCTCCTTGCCCCATCCGGTCCGGTTGCGCCCGCGTCCATTGTTCCGATGGACCTTCTGGCCGTCAATTCAGGCGGTTCCGCGGTCAGTTTCGAGCCGCCGCCGGTGTTGCAGGCGCAGGTCTGGCAGGGGGAGCGGTCCTGGTCGGTCAATCTGAAAGCGCTGACCGAAAGCGGCGCGACGGTGCTTCCTGGCGGTTTTTCCAAACGGCAATACGTTTTCACGCTTCCAACGGGCGCCGCCGGCCGGGTGATATTGGAGATTTCCCAGGGCCTCCAGAATCCGGTCCGCGCAGTCATCTCCGTCGCTTCCCCGGACGGGAGGGCTGTCGCACAGGATGTCTCGTCCGCCGCTGTCTCCGCTCCCACGCGCAGCGGGCAGGCCGTGGTCTCCTCACTCCCGCGCGGGTTCATTGGCCATTTCAGCGCGCTTGAGCCGATCTATTTCATCTACGGGTCGAAGGGCCCTGCCGCGAAGTTCCAGTTCAGCTTCAAATACCGGGTGTTCTCGTTCGACCGCAGCGTGACTGATGCGCCAGAACAAAGCCTTCAATTCGGGTATACGCAGCGTTCGCTGTGGGATATCAACGCAACCTCAAGTCCATTTTACGACACGAGCTACATGCCGGCGCTATTCTATCAGTTCATGGCGCCGGCACCTGATGCCGATCAGGCGGAAGGCGGCCTGAAGTGGCTCGGTTTCCAATCGGGGTATCAGCACGAGTCAAACGGCAAGGATTCTGTCGAATCACGCAGCCTCAACACCTTGTTCGTGCGTTCGGGCCTTCTGTTCGGTCGGCCCGACCGATGGCATGCGCTTTTGCAGCTCCGGGTATTCGGGTATGTTGGAGGACTTACAGACAATCCCAACCTGGAGGATTACCGAGGCTACAGCGACTGGAAGGTGACATTGGTGCGTGGCGATGGGCCGTCGCTGTCTTACACGGGCCGGGCGGGGAAGGATTTCAACCATTTCAGCAGCCAGCTCGATCTGGTAATCCCGGTCAGAACCCGGCGTCTGGACATCGCCACCTATCTGTTGATCCAGTATTTCGATGGCTACGGCGAAAGCCTTCGCGGATACGACAAGTCATCCAGCACGGTCCGCGCTGGGTTCGCTCTCGTGCGCTAGGAGCAGTCTGGCAGGCTTCGGGTCCCACAGGCTTCTTTCGTTCGGGAAGCGAACTTTAACGGCTTGGCAGAAGCGGCGCGGAAGCTACCTTCGGGTTCATGGAATTGCGCCATCTGCGGTATTTTCAGGCTGTCGCCCGTCACCTGAATTTTACCCGTGCGGCCGATCAGTTGCACGTGGCCCAGCCCGCTCTCAGCCGGCAGATCATGGCGCTGGAGGACGAGCTCGGGGCGCGCTTGTTCGACCGCAACAGGCAGCGCGTCCAGCTCACCGACGCCGGGCGGACCTTTTTCACGCACGTTGAGAAGGTTCTGGCCGAGGTCGAGATGGCCAGAGCTGCAGTGCATGGCGTTGCCGGAGGGGATGGAGGCGAATTGATCATCGGCAACGACTGGCGGATCTCAGTCGGCGTCGTTCCCGACGCCATCGCAGAATTCCACCGGCAGTGTCCGCAGGCGGAGGTCACGCTCCGCGAACTGGCGACGCACGAACAGAGCGCCGCGTTGCACGCCCACAAGATCCATATCGGTTTTCTTCCCCGTGTGTTCATCGCCAGGCACGCCGAGTTCGAGCAGTTAACAATCCTGAAATCGGAGCTCATTGTCGTCGTCCCTGCCACTCATCGCCACGCGGGCCGGCGAAAAGTGCGGATCGCGGAATTGGCTGACGAGACCTGGCTGCAGGCCGGTTCGCCCGAGCACAGTTATCGGGATTCCGTCACGCAGATCTGCCGTCTGGCGGGATTCAGTCCGATTTTCGGCAAGCCGGTGGAGTCCATTTCGACGATGTTGTCGGTGATCGCCTCCGGCGCAGGCATCGGGCTTATGCCGCGGTTCCTGCTTGGGAATCGACAACGCTCCCTGCGCTTCCTGCGCACCGACTGCGATCCGCTCGAAATGAACGCTGTCTGGCGCCGGGACGACGGCTCGCTGCTGCGGCGCCGCTTTGTCGGAATCCTCCGCGAACGCACGGGCGCGCGGCAGCCGGTGAAGAAGCGCCGCGCTTGAGCCGGTCGGACCGGCCCGCCAGCCGATCTCCATGTCCAGCCGCCTGCTCGCCGTCGCTTGGGATGACGCGGCGGAATCGGTGCGTCGGATTCTTGGTTGCTGTACCAGTCCTGGCCGTCGCGCCAGCAGCCTCTCGGGCCTCGGGCTCTCCGGGCTGTTGGGGCGGCTCGACCCGGACTGCAGCCGGGAACTCAAACGGAGCTGCGAGCATGAGCGAGCGGTTCTGGGCAGAGGCACCCAATGCGGCGCCCGCCGGCGGAGCTTTGTTGCCAACGGGGCCGGCCTCAAACTAGCGTCCGCGCAATGCCCGCGCCTGTCACCGATCCGGTCGTCCCGTCCTCGCGGCGGGAAATCCTCATCTGCGCCGCGGCATTGGCGGTGGGTACGCTCGCGGCCTACCACAACACGTTCGCGGTGCCGCTGCTTTTTGATGACGGCCCTGCGATCGCCGACAACCGGTCGATCCTGCACCTCTGGCCGATCTGGAAGGTGCTGAATCCCGAGGTCGGCCACGGCGTCACCGTGGGCGGCCGGCCGGTGCTCAACCTGTCCCTTGCCCTCTGCTACGCTGTCGGCGGCGCGGACGTGTGGACCCACCACGCGCTCAATCTGCTCATCCATGTGGGCGCGGCGCTGGCGCTTTTCGGGGTTGTGCGGCGCACCCTTCGATTCCACTGCGGGCCGGCGCCGGCCGCTGCGGAGCGGAGTGGCAGGATCCCGCTGGGAGATGCCAAATCGGCGACCTCCGGTTTGTCCGCCGGGGCCTTGACGGCGGGCAGCGCCGCCCTCCAATCGAATGCCACGCCGATTGCATTCACAATCGCGCTGCTCTGGGCGTTGCACCCGCTGCAGACCGAGTCCGTCACCTACATCATCCAGCGCACCGAGTCGCTCATGGGGTTGTTCTTCCTGCTGACGTTCTACGGATTCATCCGCGCCGTCGAATCGCCGCGCCCGCGGGGCTGGCAGATCTTCACCGTGGCGGCCTGCCTGCTGGGCGTGGGAACGAAGGAGGTGGCGGTCGCCGCGCCGGTGCTGGTCTTGCTCTACGACCGCACGTTCGTGGCCGGCACCTTTCGCGATGCCTGGCGCCGCCGCCGCTGGCTGCACCTGGCGTTGGCGGCGACCTGGATGCCCCTGCTCTGGCTGGTGGCGGGAACGGGCTGGAACCGGGGCGGCACCGCGGGGTTCAACGTCGGCATTTCTCCCTGGTCCTATTGGTTCACCCAATTCGAGGCGGTGGCCCGCTACGTGAAGCTGTCGTTCTGGCCGCACCCGCTTGTCTTCGCGTACCGGACCTTCTGGGCGGGACCTGCGGACGCCGCCCCCTACGCCCTTGTCGTCGTTCCCTTGGCGGTGGCGACGCTCGTCGCCCTCTGGCGCCGGCCGGCGATCGGCTTTCTGGGAGCGTGGTTCTTCGTCATTCTGGCGCCGACCAGTCTCATGCCGGGCACCATCCAGATGATCGTGGAGCACCGGATGTACCTGCCGCTTGCGGCGGTGATCACCCTGGCTGTCGGCGCATCCGTGACGCTCGTGGGCCGGCGCAGCCTTCCCGCCTTTCTTGCGCTCGCCGTGGCCGCCGGCGCGTTGACCGAACGGCGCAACCAGGCCTACTGCAGCGACCTCAGCTTATGGGGCGACACCGCGGCATCCTGCCCCGAAAGCGTCACCGCCCGCAGCAGCTTCGGCATCGCCCTGTACGAGCGGGGCCGCCTGCAGGAGGCATTGTCGCATTTGGAGTTCGCCCTCCGTCTCAATCCGTCGGTTGCGAAGGCGCACTACAATCTGGGCCTTGCCTTGCTGAAGTTGAATCGCCAGACGGAGGCGGCCGCTCAATTTGAGCAGGCGGTGCGGCTCCTGCCGACAATGGCGGAGGCGCAGTACGAATGGGGCGTCGCCTATTACCAGCTCGAACGGATGCCGGAGGCGGTGGCGTGTTTTCAGCGGGCGCTGCGGGAGAACCCGTGCCTGACCGACGCCCACTTCAGCCTCGGCCTGGCGCTTTTTAAGATGGGCCGCTCCGACGAGGCCCTGGCGCAATACACCGAGGCGGCCCGGCTGGATCCCGACCGCGCCGAGATCCAGTGCAATCTCGGCGTCGCACTCGCCAAGGCGGGCCGGGGTGCGGAGGCCCTTGCTTCTCTGCAGGAGGCGGTGCGACTCGATCCGGCGTATGCCGCGGCGCACTGCAATCTCGGTCTCGTTCTGGTCGGGCTGGGGCGGCCGGAGGCCGCGATCCCGCACTACAGGAGAGCGCTTCGGCTCAATCCGGACTATGCCGACGCCCAGCGCGCTCTGGGCGTGGCCCTGTGCCAGCTGAATCGGGTGCCCGAGGCGGTGGGGTGTTTCCGGCGTGCACTGGTGTTGAGCCCCGACCGGGCGGACATCCATCTCTACCTCGGCAGCGCCCTTGCCCAGATGGGCGAATTATCCGAGGCGCTGGAATATCTCAGGCAGACCGTGAAACTCGACCCGGGCCTTTCAGAGGCGCACTGCAACCTCGCCAGCGCACTGGCCGAGTCAGGCCGCACGGAGGAGGCCGTGGCGGAATTCCAGGTGGCGTTGCGGCTCCGGCCGGACTACGCCGAGGCACATTGTAACATGGGCAATGCCCTCATCACTCTGCACCGGCTTCCGGAAGCACGAGGACATTTTGAGGAGGCGCTGCGCATCGATCCGCATTTCGATCCCGCCCGCCAAATGCTGGATCGATTGCGCGCGCTTCCCGACGCTCCGTGAATACGGGTGTCCCGGCGCATGTTGCTGCTTTGCCGCCGTCAGTCGGCCCGTAGCGCCTCGACGGGATTGACGCGCGCGGCGCGCCGCGACGGCAGGAACGTCGCCAGGAACACGACGCCGAGCATCAGCGCGGCCGTGAGCGTTAGGACGCCGGGGGACAGTGCCCCGACGCCGAAGAGCACGCTCTGCATGGCGTGGCCCGCGAGCCAGCTGCCGAGGACCCCGAGGACGATGCCGAGTGCAAGCAGCCGGGCGCCGAGGCCGAGGAACTGCCCGAGAATCTGTTGTGGCATTGCGCCGAGCGCCATGCGCACGCCGATCTCGCGCCGGCGCTGCGTCACCGCGTAGGCGAGCACGCCGTAGGTGCCGATCGCGGCGAGCAGCAGCGCGGCGGCCGCGAAGATGCCGGCCAGGATCGCGGGCGAGCGCCGCGCGAGCAGGCTGTCGTCGATCCGGGCCTGCAGAGGACGCAGGTCGTCGATAGGCAGCTCGGGATCAAGCTGAAGGACGGCCTTCCGCACCATCGGCCCCAGCGCCGCCGACGGCAGCGTGGAGCGGACGAGCAGCGCGAAATAGCCGGTGTAGGAATTGGGATCGGTGTAGGTGAAGTAGACCGCGCCATGGCCGGCGGGCTCGGCCAGCTCGTTCTGCTTCACGCTGGCTACGACGCCGACGACTGTGACGGCGTTGTCCTTGTTGACCGTGACGTCCTGCGCCAGCCGGCGGCCTATCGGATCGGCGCCGGGCCAGTAGTGGTCGGCAAACGCCTCGTCCACGACGCAGACGCGCTCCGGACGGTGATTGTCCGCGTCCTCGAGCAGCCGGCCTCGCAGCAGCGGGATGTTCAGCATGCGCCAATAGTCGGCTGTGACGGCAGCCAGGTAATGCGCGCGGAGGCCCTCGCCAGGCCGGGGCGTGAACCCCTCGACGGTGATGGCGCTGTCGTTGTTGTTGTCGGCGAAGGGCAGATTCGTATCGATGGCGGCGTGGGTAACGCCCGGAAGGCCGCGGACCGCGGGCAGCAGCCGCTCGATGAAGGCGCGGCGGGCCGCGTCGTCCTTGTAGTTCTTCCACGGCAGCGCGATCCGGCCGGTGAGGACGTTCTCGGGGTTAAACCCGGTCGGCGTGGCCAGCACGCGCTGGAGACTGAGACCGAGCAGACCGGCGCCCGAGAGCAGTACGAACGTGACTGCGATTTGCACGACGATGAAACCGTGGCGCAGACGTTGGGCCGCGCGGCTGGAGGTGCCGCCGCGCGATTCGGACTGGAGGGTCGAAGCCAGGTTTGCGCGCAGGCTGAACCAGATGATCGGCGCTGCGAGGACCAGGCCGACGCCGACCGCGCCTGCGAGCGAAAAGACGGCGAGCGGAGCGTCGAAGCCGATGGTCGCGCCGAGCGGCAGCTGGTCGGCGCCCAAGGAGCGCAACAGGCCGACTCCGAAGCAGCCAAGGAGAAGCCCGAGGAGGCCGCCGCCCAACGCAAGCACCGTGGTCTCCGCTATGACCTCTGCGGCGATGTGCCGGCGCCCCGCGCCGAGGGCCTGGCGGATGGCGAGCGCCTTTGTGCGGCCGCTGGCGCGGATGAGCAGCAGGTTCGCGAGGTTGACGGCGCCGATGAGCAGCAGGAAGAGGACGCCGCACTGCAGCAGGAGGAGGGTGGGCTTGATCGAACGCACGAAGTCGGCGTGCAACGGCTTGACGGTGGTGTGGTAGCCGACGCCCTTGATGACCGTGACCAAGGGATCGCTGGCCATCTGCTCCGCGTTGAAGGCGTTGATTTGCGCCTGCGCGCCGGCGAGCGTGGCGCCCGGAGCCAGGCGCGCGATCATTTCCCAGTTGTTATTGTGGCGGCGGTTGGGCAGGCGGTCGTCCGGTGAGCCGGAGGCGGGCCGGAAGAACTGGGCGCGGCTCGACAGGAAGCGGAAATCCCGAGGCAGGACGCCGATGACCGTGACGGCGAGCCCGTCATTCAGGAACGTCTGCCCGATCACCTTGGGGTCGGCGCCGAAATGGGTGCGCCAAAAGGCGTCGGTGAGCACGGCGACCTGGTCGGTCTGGTAGGTCAGCTGGTCTTCGGTGAACGCGTGCCCCATCGCCAGCGGCACGCCGAGCGTTGAGAAGAAGTCCGGTGAGACCCGCGCCGTCGTCACGCGGTTGGGCGAACCCGCCTCGCCGACGATGACTCCGTCGTCCCGATAGACCGCCAGCGAGGAGAACGCCTTGATGTTCCCGCGGCGGTCAAAGTAGTTCGGGTAGGATGCGGACGAGCGATCGACGCCCGCAGCTGGATAGGCGTTGAAAACCGTCACGAGGCGGTCGGCCTTTGGGAACGGCAGGGGCCGGACCAGGATGGCGTCGACCACCGCGAAGATTGCGAAATTGGCGCCCAGGCAGAGGGCCAGGGTCAGGATGGCGGTTGCGGTGAAGCCGGGCGTATGGCCGAGCTGGCGGAGGGCATAACGAATTCTGCTGAACATGGATCGCGGGGGTAGGCAAAATGAGTTTGGCGGATAGTTGAATAACCCGGCCAGGGGCGAAAAGTTGCGAATTATCCGGCGCCCGGAGGTTTGTTGGGTTTCGAGTGCGACAGGCGCCTTTTCCTATTGAACGCGGAGTGTTGAGTCGGGAGAGTTGGGGGAGTCATCAACCTGTTTCCAGGCCCAACCCCACGGCATGAAAAATATCCCCGTCCTTCATGTGTGCGAAAACTCCATCGCCGCTGCTCATGAGAGCGCTCTCGTTGCCCTCTATGAGCAGGGTGCCCGCTTCAAGACTCAATACGACAAGCCGGGCGCTCCGCTGAGTCTGGACTGCACGATGAACATCACCGTGCTTGACCCGCTATCTGAACCCATGATTCACAAGGCATTTCCCGGCGGCATCGAATCGCTTCGCGAATATGTCATGGAGGTCTGCGGGGCCAAGGACCATTGGGTAAGGAACGCGAACGATCCCGCTGACACGCGCTGGGAATACACCTACCATGGCCGCCTCGCCGCCTACGGCGTCTGGCAGGAGAAGCGCGACGGCAAGTCGGTGCAGGTTGGCGGCTTCAAGATCGACCAGGTTGAGGCCGTCATCGCCAAGCTGGTGCGTCAGCCCTTCACGCGCCAGGCGCAGATGATCACCTGGATGCCCAATATCGACCTAGAGTGCTACGATCCGCCCTGCCTGCAATCGCTCTGGTACCGCCTTTCGGAGGACGAGGCTGAGAACGTCTGGTACCTCAACTGCAATGTGCGTTTCCGCAGCAACGACGCCTGGGGCGCCAGCTTCATGAACCTGTTCGGCTTCGTGATGTTCAACCGCGACGTCATCGCCGCAGAGATCGCGCGTCGCACGGGCAAGACGATCAAGATCGGACGCCTCAACTGGCAGGCCGACTCCTACCACATCTACGGCAAGGACATTTCCGATGCCAGGGAGCGCCTCTTCGACCGGATCTCGGAGGGGCCGCTTGCCGACCGCACCTACGAACTCTCCGACCCGGGCATCCGCGAGATGTATGACGAGGCCGAGGCGGCAGTGCGCGCAAAGATCGCGGAGTACGACCGCACGCACTAGCAGGAGCTCGTCGGACTTCGTCCTCCGCGCTCCTTGCAAACGGCGGACGCCGTTTGGGCAATCCGTCAGAAAGAGGTGATTTCATGACCATTCATTCTAAGGATCGTCCGGGTGACCGGTTTCGGGGCCGCATCAGCAGTCTGGCGCCTGTCTTTTTGACGTTGATTCTGCTGGCTTTCGCTCATGATGCGGCTCTTGCGTCGGAACCGCCCTCCAGCGACCTCACGTTTGGCGGGTCGCAATTCGTCGAGCTCATGACCAAAGGCGATTTTGCGGCGGCCGTTGCCCAGTTTGATCCGACGATGAAAGCCGCGCTTCCCGAGGAAAAACTGCGGGGCGTCTGGCAGACCGTCCAGGAACAGGCCGGGCCGTTCAAAGCCCTGCTTCAAACCCGCGTTGCAAGGCAGAGGGGCTATGGCGTGGTGTTTGTCACGTGCCAGTTCGAGCGGGCCACCGTCGATGTCAAAGTGGTCTTCGATGCCGGGAGGCAGGTCGCGGGTCTCTTCTTCGTTCCAAGCCATGCGGTGGCCGGCATGTTCCAGCCACCGCCTTATGCGCGGGCCGGCGCCTACCGCGAGAAGGATGTCACCGTCGGCAGGGGCGAATGGTCGCTGCCCGGAACTTTGACCCTGCCCGCCGGTGTGGCGACTTTGGTGCCGGCCGTGGTGCTCGTCCACGGTTCGGGCCCGGGCGATCGCGATGAAACCGTGTTTGCCAACAAACCGTTCCGCGACCTGGCCTGGGGACTGGCAACGAAGGGCGTCGCTGTTCTGCGTTACGAGAAACGGACCAAGGAACATGCTGCAAAGATCGCCGCGGGCGGCATCGGCAATCTGACCGTCAAGGAGGAGACGATTGATGACGCTGTTTGCGCGGCCGCTCTTTTGCGCGGGACCGATGGCATCGATCCCAAACGTGTTTTTGTCCTCGGCCACAGTCTCGGCGGGATGCTCGCGCCCCGGATCGCCCTGGCGGACCCGAACCTCGCCGGTCTCATCATTCTTGAGGGCGCAACCAATCGTCCGTTGGAAGACCTCATGGTCGAGCAGACTCGCTATCTGATTTCCCTCGGCGCAAATCAGCCGGAAGATGCCGGGGCGAGACTCAGCAGGATGATCGAGGAAGCGGGGAAGGTTAAGAAACTGACGGCCACGGACGCGTCTGCATCGACGCTGCTGCTGGGAGCACCGTCGAAATATTGGATCGACCTGCGCGAACACGATTCCCTGGCTGCTGCCAGGACGCTGAAACAACCCCTCCTGGTCATACAGGGCGGACGGGATTATCAGGTCACTCAAGCGGATTTCGATGACTGGAAAAAAGCGCTTGGTCCCCGGCCGGGGGTCACATTCAAGCTGTACCCGGCGCTGAACCACCTTTTAATCGCCGGCCAGGGCAGGAGCACGCCTTCCGAGTACGGAATTCCCGGTCATGTGGACGAAGGCGTGATCGCCGACATCGCCGGCTGGATCCTCGGCACGCCCGGTTTGCCATGACGATGGGGTGGCCGGCATGGCGGGCGACCGGTTCCCCCTGCGAACGGGATCGCATATTTTTCGGGCGATTGGCGGAGATCATTTTGTCAATCAAGCCCTGATGGGATCAAATGTTCGTTTGCCATGACACCCGAGCTTCGCGGCCCCGGCCCTATCTTCGAACTTGCCATGCTGAAACCACGTTGCGTTTGCCTGGTTGCGCTCGTTCTCGCCGGACTTTCGTTTTCGTTCGGGCGCGCGGCAGAGCCGTCCCCAGCTGCCGCGGCGGCGAAATCCACACTTGTCTTCCCCTGGCAGCTCAGCCCGGAGGAACGTCAGCGGCTGCAGAAACTCACCGATGAGGACCATGCCGACATGCTGGCGAGGCTCGGCATCAGGCAGTTGCGTCCCGGGCGGAGCGGCGGCGCCGGGCCCGGCACACCCAATCCGGCCAACTACGACGAGGCCAGGGCCAATCCGTATCCGGATTTCCCGGACGCTCTCACGGTCAAGGACGGACGGAAGGTCATGACGCCCGAAATGTGGTGGCGCCTCCGGCGGCCGGAGGTTGCGGAGGACTTCGAACGCGAAGTTGTCGGCCGGATACCCGACAGCGTGCCCGGGGTCACCTGGAGCATTGCGCGGACGCTGGATACCCTCGTGGCGGGCCGTCCGGTGCACGCGCGGCTGGTCATTGGACACGTTGACAACTCGGGGGACCCGGCCATCGCAGTCGACATCAGGATGGCCGTCGTCACTCCGGCCAACGCGGCACAGGCCGTGCCGGTTTTGATCATGTTCGGTTTTGGCAACATGCCTGACGAGCCCATGCCCAGCTTCGGGCCGGAACCGGCTGCTCCACCGTCGGCCGACCAGTTGATTGCGGACGGCTGGGGCTACGTCTCCTTGAGCGTGATGAGCATCCAGGCGGACAACGGCGCGGGCCTCACCGGGGGCATCATCGGCCTCACGAACCGCGGCCATCGTCGCAAGCCCGACGACTGGGGCGCGTTGCGCGCCTGGGGTTGGGGAGCATCACGGGCGCTCGATTACCTCGGTACGGACCCGACCATTGATGCGAAGCGGATCGGGATCGAGGGGGTATCCCGTTTTGGCAAGGCGGCGCTGGTCACCATGGCGTTCGATTCACGGTTCGCGATCGCCCTGGTCGGCTCATCGGGAGAAGGCGGGGTCAAACCGCATCGGCGGGATTTCGGAGAGGCCGTCGAGAATCTGACCAGTTCCGGCGAGTACCATTGGATGGCGGGGAATTTCCTGAAATACGGCGCGGCGCAGGCGACTTTTGGCAGCAAGAACGCGAACGATCTGCCGGTGGACTCCAACGAACTCATCGCCCTTTGCGCACCGCGTCCGGTGTTTATCAGCTATGGCATCCCGGAGAAAGGCGACGCCAACTGGCTTGATCAACAGGGGAGTTTCATGGCGGCGGTCGACGCCGGCGCCGTGTATCGGCTTCTGGGAGCCGGCGATCTGGGTGTGCGCGAGGACTACCACACGGCGAAGATGCCGCCGGTGAACACAGGTCTGATCGATGGCCGGCTCGCCTGGCGCCAGCACGACGGCGGCCACGAAGACCGCTCGAACATGCGTTGTTTCATCGCGTGGGCCGATCGAATGCTGGGAGTGAAGAAACTGGCGGCGGGCGGAGAGAAATGATGAGCCTTCGCACGAGGGGACTCCGTTTCCGGAGTCCTCTCGATCCCGAGCCACCTTGAGTTCGGATCACACGGATTCCGCAAGGAGCGCAAGAGCGCAAAGCGAGCCGGTCAAGCCGGTTGATCCACATCGGGGTGTGGCCTGGCCCGGTGGAGGGCCAGGTTCGGGACGTTCTCAAGCCGTTCGGTCGGCGATGCGGTAACCCAGGCCGCGAACCGTCCTGATCCAGGCAGCTTCGGAGCCGAGCTTTTCTCGCAGACGACGGATATGCGTGTCGATCGTCCGGGTCTCGATCTCGGTCTCGTAATTCCAGACATCGATCAGAAGATGCTCCCGCGTAAGGACGCGGTTGCGGTTCGCGACCAGCTGGGAAAGAAGCTTGAACTCGGTCGCTGTCAGTTCGACGGGCTTGCCGAGAACCGTCACCTCATGGCGATCGACATCGACGACTATCTGGCCGACTTGAAGGCGTTTGGCGGCTTTTGAAACATCCTTGGTCAGTCTGCGGAGGATCGAATGGACTCGGAGAACCAGTTCTTTGACGCTAAAAGGCTTGCAGATGTAGTCATCGCCTCCGGCTTCAAAGCCGGCAACGCGATCGATCTCCTGCGTCCTGGCGGTCAAGAAGATGACCGGCACGCTTTTCAAATTGGGGTCCGTCCGCAAGATGCGGCAGATCTGGATGCCGTCGAGATCCGGCATCATTATGTCGAGGATGATCAGATCCGGGAGATAGGAACGGGCCGTCGCAAGACTTCCAATGGGGTCGTTGACCGCCGTGACATCAAAGCCCGCCGCCTTCAGGTGGTAGGACACCAGTTCGGTGATGTCCGCTTCATCATCGATAACCAGGACCTTCTGGCTCTTTCGTTCAGCCTTCAGCCCTTCATTCATGAGTGAATCAGGATGGTAGGCTGACGGCAGCGCTTTCAAGAGGATTACCCGGCCGTCACCTACTTGTTACATTGTGCCAATTTCGGTTCGTTCATGTTTGCGACGATTTTGTTGGAGGGAGATGCGTCTGAATCTAGCTGCTTGGATCACCAAACTTGCCTTCCATTTCCGTCCAACGGATGAGCAGGGGCAGCAGTACACAGGCCGTCATCAGTACAGCGGGGTTTTGCAGAGGAAAATCAAAGAACGCATGGGTGGCCAGGGCGGCCAGGCCGGCGAGCATCGCGAGTTTGGAAGGATCCTTCCACATGCAACTCCGGAAGATCCCGAACAGCCAGTAACCCAGGATGAAGGCAACCGGAGCGAAGCCGACGACGCCGAGCTCGATCAGGAGTTCAAGCCAGTCGTTGTGGACATGTTCCCAACGGAGACGCTCGTCCCCCCGGGTGCGCAATGCGTCCTCCCGGTGCTGGTATTTGGTGAATCCATACTGAAAATCGCCGGCTCCCCAGCCAAGAGCCCAGCTGTCGGCGAACATCTCCCAGCCACGCGCATCGGCGAGCAGGCGGATCTTGATCTCGCCGGCGCCACCGCCACCGACCATGGCCTCGATTTTTTTCTGAAGGTCGCGGCGCCCGACGGAAACGAGCAAAACTCCGGTCGAAATCGACAGAAGTGCTGCGATCATCAGGACCGGAAGGGAGCCGCCTGGATGAAATGCCGCGCGGGTGTTCCGCCACAGCCAGGCCGCCGCCACGACAAGGAGGGCCGCGCCGAAGAGCACGAAACCGGCAGCCGAGCAGGACAGGAGGAGGCCGACGATTGAAAGGAGCGAAAACAGCATGAAGATACCGGGCAGCCCCGAGAGGGCTGTGCTCGAGCGGCCACGTCGGAGGGCGCGGAGAACAAGGCCGATCGAAACGCATCCCACCAGGCTGAAGAAGGCGGAGGCGTGGTTCTCGTAGATCAAGGCGGAGACAAAATGGATGTCCTGCACGGGCCTGACGGAATAGATCGCGGTTGCGCCCGCCGCCTTTTGGATGATTCCGAACGAGGCGAAGATGGCGGCGTTGACGGCCATTGCGGTGAGTATCCAGAGGACCGATCTCCGCCGGGTGATGCCGACCCACAGGGCGCAGACGGTCAGCCAGGAGGAGCCCCAGATCACAAGGGTCCGCCATGTATTTGAGATTTCGAAGGGCGCATCCATGCCGGCGGGCATCCACGGGATAGGGTCGATACGGTTCAGCCACCACGCATGGTGGTCGGACTCGTATTCGAATGCCGGGTTGCATGCCTGCGCGGCCACATACGCGAACAGCGCGAGTCCGGCCCAGAAGACCGGGAAACCCAGGAGGCGCGGNNCGTCGCCGGATCGATTCGCACTCCGGCGCGGGAGAAGCGCCACAACGGCGGTTGCGACCGAAATTCCCAGGCTCACCAGCTGGCTCCAGGAGTCCACTCCACCGAACGCCCACGGAAGAAAGCAAAGATTGAGGATCGTCAATGCGATCAATGCCGCCTCGAAGCGATGCAATCGACCGGTGGACAAGGGCGGGCGATGCGTCGGCGGGGACGACTCGAACGGCTCAACCTTGCGGTGAGCCGGATATGAAGATGATGACATGAGTGCGGCGGTGCTGCGAGAAAAGCGAGGGAATCGTGCGCGCGTACGACTTGGGCTTAAGCAGGAAAGGTGGTTGTCGGTCTTGATCGCAGGCAAGCTCCGACCGTCCCGCAACGTCTCCATGTTCGAGATTTCACCGCGGCGTAACCAGATTGTAACGACGGTGCGGCAAACGACAGGGCGCGCATTTTCAGCGTGGACCGGGAGGAAGGCGGATGATTTTACCCGGCCGTAACTTTTGTGATGCGCGGGCAGTTGACATGGGCTTCCCAATTCCCCGGGCTCGGAGCTGCCGATGAATGTCATTGAGACGCCGACGCCTTTCGCGCCAGAGATCGTGGTCGCCGGCCGGCTTTCATGCTTGGACGGGATTCGGGCCGTCGCCATTGCCATGGTGCTGATCTCGCATGCGCGGGCCTCGGTCGTGGCGGCGATTCCCGAAGGCGTGATTCCGAACGGAATCGCCGCAATATGGAAGGCGATGGGCGGTCTTGGCGTGAACCTGTTCTTTGTGCTAAGCGGTTTTTTGATAACGCATCTGCTGTTTCGAGAGCGGGCGCAGACGGGACGGATTTCGTTGGGCAGATTCTATGGCCGGCGTGCGCTGCGCATCCTCCCGGCTTTCGCGGTGTACATGATGGTGATCGTGGGGCTGAATCTCGCCGGGATCCTCCAGGTGCCATGGCGGGAAGTGCGGGCCGCCCTATTTTTCTACCGCGACTATCTGCCGCTTGATTTCAAAGCCGGCTATTACGTCGGCCATATCTGGAGCCTGTCGGTCGAAGAGCAGTTCTACCTGCTTTGGCCGCCCCTGTTGGTCGTGCTGAATCTCCGTCGCGCGCGGGCATTCGCCGGCACTGCGGTTGTGCTTATGCCTTTGGTTCGTCTGGGCGGCTATTACTGCTTCCATGTGCATGCCCGCGGCATGATCATCGGGATGTTCGACATGATCGCGGATCGCCTGCTTTGGGGAAGCCTGCTGGCGCTGTTTTGGGATTCGCCGGAATTGGGACGAGTCATGATGCGGTTTCGGTCCGAAGGCTGGCTATGGGGGGTGGCGCTCTTCTATGGAGTGGTGGATCCGCTGCTGGCGAACGGCTTTGGGGGGGCGTACGTACTTCCGGTTGGGGTGAGTCTGGAGGCGTTGAGTTGCACCTTCTGCATTGCTTGGGTCCTGCGCAACCCGGACGCGGTGACTTCGCGCGCCCTGAACCTGCCTTGGATGGTCAAGCTGGGTGTTTTGTCGTACAGCATTTATCTTTGGCAGCAGCCGTTCATGAACGAAGAAGGGCGGGTGTGGTTTCAACACTTTCCCACAAACTTGCTTGGATCACTGCTTCTCGGAAGTTTGTCATATTACGTGGTCGAACGGCGTGTGCTTGCATGGCGAGACCGTCTGCGCACCTGAGCCGGCTCCACGCTGCACGGAAGAATTTCTGACACCTCTTCGGAGACCCGGGGGGAAGGGCAGGCGGCGCGCAGAATGTCACATTTAACCTCAGCGTAACACTCCGACGGGTATTCCTCTTGAGTGTGCCAAAGGCCGGGTTTGACACTAAGGAGATGAGTTTCCGCTCAAGATGCGTTGGACCCGATAGAACGCCAGAGGCAAGTCGTGAGCTTCGTTTCAGCCCGCGAGATTCCGGCATCTGCTAGCGAAAGACTCTGTCGCTGCCTGATGATTTGCTGCTCCGTTTCTGTTTTTGAAGCTCGCCTCCCTGTAAAGGAAGCGATGGAGCGAAGCTCACTCCGGATGTACGCCGTTTCGTTGAGCCGCGAGTTTAATAATAACTTCTGATGGCGCGCATTCTCCACGTGCTGACGTCGCCCAGGGCTGAGGGAACACCGAGGCTTGTTTTGGACTGGCTTACCGTTGCCAGTCACGAACAAGGGGTTGTCTTCCTGATGGAGGAACCAGCCGATCTTCTCGACGATTTCCGGAAGACAAATTGCTGGTTGCATGTGAAGCCGGGCCGCCTGGGTCGAAGACTGGCAAAATACCCCCAGGTGATCGGGACAGTGCACCGGGCCGTTCGCCGGTTTAGGCCGGATGTTGTGTTGGCTTGGCCGAACGGGCTCGCCCACTTGATTCATCTCGGTGCGCGAACGGCCGGAGGAGCCAGGCTGCTGACCCACGCGGGTACCGCACCCGGGAAGACACTCTATTCCCGCTATCTCTATAATTGGCTTTGTTTTGGTGTTTCCCGGATGTGCGGACATCGAGTCGTCGCCTGTTCGGAATACGTGCGCCAGGAATTTCTCTCGATACCTTTCCTGACGCGCAGTCATGTCGTCGCGACGCACAATTGCTGTCGGGTCGGGGCGTTCATCCCCCCTCCTGATGCGATCCGCTTCCCAAACCGCGCCTGCATGGTCGGGTCCCTCGAATCCAGCAAGGACTACCCTTGTCTTCTCAAGGCATGGAGACTTGTGGAAGAGCGTGGAGACTTCGAACTCGTGATCGCCGGGGGCGGTTCGAAGATGGCGGAATATAAGGAACAGGCGGTGAGACTAGGTCTTAGAAAGGTCACGTTCCTGGGTGTAGTTCGTGACATTCCATCCCTGTTGTGGACGAGCCGGGTCTTCGCTTTCAGTGCGCGCCCGGAGGAAGGGTTTGGCACAGTGCTGATCGAAGCCCTTGCCGCGGGTTGCCGGGTCGTAGCCAGCGATGTGCCGGGCTGTCGCGAAGTTCTGCAAGCCGGGAAGTGTGGAATGCTGGTCGTGCCGGGAAGCCCAAGCTCTTTTGCAGATGCCTTGATTGACGCTCTTTCGCGTCCCGCCGCACCGGCAGAGGTCGCGGAAGCTCGCGACTATGCCCGAGGTTTTTCCCCCGAGAAGATGGTATCGGAATACCTCCGGCTTTCGGGACACGGAAGGCCGGCACTTTGACGGGAACCGATGGGGCGAGTGCAATGATCATGACGATTCAGGACAACGTCGATGAGGACAGCGTGAGGCACGCGTGGATCACGTGCGGGGTTTGCGGTTCAGTCGCTCTTAGGGGTGCCGTGAACGTTGACTGGCTCTGTGTGCGATCACAAGGCGCATGACTGGCAACCGGGAACATCGGGCGTTGCGCTCGACTGCGGTCTTCACCGCTTTCAATTATGCTGGACTGGCGGCGTCGTTTGTCTCGGTGCCGCTTCTGCTGCGATGCCTGGGAAATGAGAGCTATGGTCTGATGCTGACGGCGCTGGCGTTCATGAACTACTTGTCGTTCTCCGATGCCGGACTGAATTGGGGTTCGATTGTATTGATCAGCGCCGCCCACGGTCGTGAAGACAGGGAGGCGATGGCGACTATTTTTCGTCATAGTGTCGTCTTGGCCTTTGGGTCTGCGGTGTTGGTGGTTGGCGCAGGGTGCGGGCTTTTTATCGCAGCCCACCACGGTTGGCGGCTGCCGATGTTCTCATCCCACCCGGAAGCCGACAACCTTGTGCTGATCGTGGCGGCCCAATGTGCGGTGAATCTGACCGCAAATACGGTCTACAGCGTTTTCCAGGCGATACAGGAAAGCTACTGGACGGCGCTGTACCAGGGTTGCGCGCGCCTCGCCGGGACGATCGGAGGCATAATTGCAGCCTTCTGCTATCAGAGTGCGGCCCTGGTGCTTCTGGCCAATGTGATGGCACTCGTGGTGTTTGCGTTTGCGGCCGGCTGTCATTTGTGGAAAAAATGCCCCTGGGTTTTCGAGCGCGGCAGCCTTGCGGATGTCGCGCAGTATTCGCTGCAGCTGCGCACCGGTGCGAAGAGCTTCGGCCTTCAGATCGCGCGCACCATCCAGGGGACGGCGCCTGTGATGGTGATCAGCTCCCTGGCCGGCCCGGCGTTTGTGCCATCCTATTCGGTGCCTGCGACGTTAATTGGAATGGTGTTCGGGGTTTTCATGTCATGGAACGTGAGCCTGCAGCCAGCATACGGCGCCTCGTGGGCGGCGGACGACCGGAAGTGGGTCGTGGGGGCGTTCCGCCGAACGTTGAATTCCGTCCTGCTCCAAGGGTTGGTCGGAGGAGTCGCGTTCGTAATCGTGGCGCCGGAGCTCATTTCGCTCTGGACGCACGGGGTGTTGCATCCGTCCGAGGCGATGTGCGGCTCGGTGGCGGTTGTCCTGATGGTCCAGGCGGTCTCGTCCACGGTTCAGTTCTGCCTTGCGGGAATCAACCAGCACCGGCGAATTGCCGCAATCGAACTCCTTCATTCGGTTTGTGCGATATTTTGCGCGATTGCCGCGGTGCGCTGGATCGGGCCGGAAGGAGTCGGAATCGGGGCGGCTGTTGCCTATGGTGCCACGGCATCCTGGCTTGGATTTCGCGAACTGGCAGAGAGGCTTGGATCGGGCGAAGTTGTGCCGCGATCATTGTGGATCGCACGGATTCTCCTGATCGGGGCCGCTGCAATTGCCGTGGGCACGATGATCGTGAAGCTCATGCCTTTCGGGGGGGTGATCGCCGCTTTGACAGGGGCTGTCGGAGGCTCGGTCCTCGCGGCGGCGACGGTTGTCTGGGGCACGATCCTTTTCCGGGTGAATTCCCGTGAGGATTGGAACGTCTGGGTGGCGGCCCTCAAGGGCCTTCCGGGGCGCCTTCTGCGAAGGTCATGAACAGGGGCGCGAAAAAACACATGTTGCATGTGACGGGCTACGCCATCCGCGGTGGCTGCGAGACGTGTTGCAGCGTTTTCGTCGGCAACAGTCCGGAATTCGAGCACACGGTTCTGGTCCTCGGCGAATCCGGTCCGATGACTGAGATCTGGCGGCGGCTCGGGGCTCGCGTTGTGCATCTCGACGCATTGGGTCTCGGCTGGATCAGATTTTTTGAACGGATGCGGACGGAGCTCGTTCACCTGGCCCCGTTCGACACTGTCATTCTCTGGGCGCGAATTCGGGCCCCGCTGATGCTTGCTGTGCTGGCGCGATACAAACGTCCGGTTGTGCTGCATGCCGGAAACCCGTTCAACGAACGATGGCGGGTGCGCCAGTTGTTGCGGGCGTGCGCATTTCTTCCCCGCCCACGATCGACAATCATCGTCGGCTGCTCCGTGCACGTGGCCCGATCGTTCCGCCGGGCACCCTATTACCGTAGATTTCCAGTGGAATCTTGCCTGAATCCCGTGACTTCCAACCCGAGCAACCCGCACCGGCCGCGGATTCTGACGCCGGGGGATCAGGTCAGGCTTGGCATGGTTGCCCGCCTCGACCCGATCAAGGATCATGGAATGTTGCTTCGGACCTTTGCGTTTCTGAGGGCTGACTGGCCGGGGGCGGAACTGCATCTGGCGGGCGACGGTTCTTTGCGATCGTCGCTCGAGGCGCTTGCCGGGGAATTGGGGATTGCGTCAGCCGTGCATTTCCACGGCTCGGTCGAGGGAGTCGCCGGCTTTCTCGGCATGCTCGATCTTTTCTGCTATTTCACGACGACGAGGGAAGGGATGGGCAACGCGCTGGCCGAGGCGCTGACGTTCGGGCTGCCCTGTGTCGTAAGCGACCTTCCTGTCATGCACGAGGTTGCGGGCGAACCAGGCGATGGGGTGGTGCTTTTCACGAAGCCTGATCCACGGGCGGGGGCGCTTGCGATGAGCGGATTGCTGGGGGATGTCGGCGCAAGGGAGACGCTGTCGGCCAGAGCATTCCTGCGGGGAAACACCTGGTTTGCACCCCGTCGGGTCGTGGAGCGTTATCTTGCGCTGATGGAGACGAAGTCATGAGAGAAGGCTGCTTTGCCAGACGAGTGATGAGGACGCGCACGGAAAGCAGGCGGAGGTTGCGATGATCGATTCAATTGCGACAATTGGTGACGCCGGGGATATCAATTGCTGGAGCGGAACGCCTTACTTTTTTGGCAAAGCAGCCCGTGCGCGAGGCGAGCCTGCAGTGCCGTGGCGAGTTGACTATGGCTCGACGAGGGCGGCCCGCTTTTTCTGGAATCTCGGCCGGTCGATACGCGGTCGCGGAATTGGAGGGTACCAGTACAGCCGGTCGTTTCTGCACAGGGCTGAGGGGGCAATACCAGCGGCGGAGTGGCGCGGAAGGATCGTGACGTTCAACCAACACTTTCCCCGCGGTTCGAGCGCCGCAGCCCGGGGGTGTTCGCTCGTGAACTACATCGACGCCACGTTCAACAGCTTTTGCGTGTCCGGCGGGCTGGCCGCCAGGCTTCCCGAGGGCGTGCGGGAGGAGGCGCGTCTGCTCGAACTGGAAAACTTTTCGATGGCCGAACGGGTCGTGACGATGAGCCGCTGGGCGGCAGATTCGGCGATTCGCAACTGCGGTGTGCCTGCATCCAAGGTGACCACGATTCTGCCGGGAGCCAACCTGGACCTGCCGCCAAACCACGAGTTCCCGCCCCCGGGACCCAGTGCTGCATTCGGCCGGCCGTTGATTCTCGGGTTTGTGGGCAAGGATTGGAAAAGAAAAGGGCTGCCGTTTCTCCTCGACGTTCGCGCGGCATTGGAGCGGATGGGGATGCGTGCGCTGATTCGTTGCGCCGGCCGGTGCCCGGCGGACTTGAAGGGACAGAGCGGGGTGGAGTACGCGGGTTTCATCGACAAGGCGCGCGAACCGGACCGGTTCGTCCGATTTCTTGCGGGGTGCGACATCGGCTGTCTTTTCTCCGATCGAGAGCCGCTCGGCATCTCAACGCTCGAGTTCCTCAGGGTTGGAATTCCGGTGGCGGGTTTTGTGGCGGAGGGCATCGCGGACACCGTGCCTCCGGACGCCGGATTGCGTTTTGAGCCGGGGACATCGGCGGAAGTGGTTGCCTCCGCATTGGGTGCGGTTTTTCGCGATGAAGCCAAGGTCTCTGCCCTTTGCACGGCTGCGCAAGCCTGGTCGCCGCTTGTGACCTGGGACCGTTGCGTCGCCGAATGGCAGGAGTTGCTTTCAACGGGCGCACTGAAGTCGCCTGTGCAGCCGTGGCGGGGCCTCAGTGGCAATCTTGATCGGGATCCACCAGCCGAAGAAGAACACGAGAAACGCTTCAATCGCACAGGACGGACTTTCACAGATGCGGGCCTTTCGAACCGGCGCGGTGAAGACAATCCCTGAAATAGCATGACATCAGTCTCAACGCAGGCCGGCTCCAGATGCGGTTTCGCTATGGTCGTCGCCCAACTGGGCGCAAGGGATGGAGTCTCGAGCTCATGAGTCCTCTGGAAATCGCCCTGATCGCCGCGCTTCTCCTGCTCATCGGCGGGGCGGTATGGGTGGCATATCGAGAACCGGAAGAAACAATATTCTTTAATCCGCTGACGATTCTTTCGGCGGTTTTCGGCTACTATTTTGTCGTGGGGCCGTTGATCGCCCTATCCATGGGAAATACCAATGCCTACAGAATCGAGTTTCGCGACAGCATGTGGAAGGCATGGCTGGCGGGAGCGGTCGGACTTGCCTCTATTTTCTGCGGTTTTGCCATTCGTACAAGACGGGCGAGGGTTCGCCTGGTTGAGGGCGCAGACCGAAAACTGCGTTTCATCCTTGGAAGGAGCTTCTGGGTGCTGGTTTGTCTTGGGCTCCTCGGCTTCGGGTACGATGCCTATGTTTCAGGCCGGCCGCTTTCCGACCTGCTGATGCCGTTCCATTTTGGCACTGCCAGCATGTCGACGGAACGCCAGGGCATAGCAGCGGGCAACTATCTGTTTNNCGGACGGACGACCGCTTTTGAAACGTCTCGTGATTGTGGGGCTCCCAACGGCACAAGTGGTCTTGTATTATATCACGTTGGGTTTCCGTCACCGGATTGTGATTCTCGTAATCGCGGTCGTTGCCACGGCATTCCTGGTCCGGGGAAAGAGGCCAAGCCCATGGATGATAGTTCTCGGTGCGGCGGGCCTCGTGCTGATGGCGGGTGTGGTCGGTCTGACCCGAAGCTACGGAGAGGGACTCGATCTGGGCCAGATCATGGGCATGAGCCTGTCGCAGATCTTCCTCGGGGGATTCAGCGACAGCGGAACATTCTTCACAACGGCGTTGATCATCGACTCCGTGCCGCGGGTGTTTCCTTTCAGCGGGTTCAACCCCTTTTTGGTGGCGCTCACGATACCGGTTCCAAGGGGTTTTTGGCCCAGCAAGCCTGAGCCGATTTCCAACATTTACCTGGCCCACCTGACCGGCACTACGGGCCAGGCCCTGCCAATCGTCGGCGAACACTACATTGCGGCCGGCTGGATCGGGATCGTGGTGGGTGGAGTCATCGTCGGCATCATCTACCGCTGGTTTTGGGACTTCTACAGGAGCAATCCGCGCAACCCGATGGTCATCGCAATCTATGCTGTCTCTTGGGCCTTGTGTTTCCCGGTGGTAAATCGCGGTTACCTTGCGCAGACACTGATGGAGTTCTTTTTCGATCTGATGCCGCTGGTCGCTTTGTTCTGGATATGCCGCCGGTCCATGAGGATTCGAACTGGGCGCAGGGAGATGGATGAAACGGATTTTCCGCCAGACGAATTTCCGGAAGACACCGGCGCCGGACCTTCATCCGGAGAAGTTGCGAACGATGGCCCGTCCCTGTCTGATTCTAATTCGCGTTCATGATGAGACGAACCGATGTTCTTTGTAGGGTGACGCCTTGACAGGACGTTCAGGGATTTGCGTTTTGACCTTCTTCTGACCTAAATGGAGACGAACGTCGCGATTTTTGTGCAGCGGATCGGACCGTATCACGACGCCCGCTTTCGCGCTTTTGCGAGTGCTTGGCGCGGTGAGGTCAGCGTCGTTGAATTCCGCCCGCAGGACTCCGTGTATGCATGGGCGGAAGTCCAGGATGCGGGCGGCTACCGGCGGCTCCAGACGAACTCCCGCACCGAATTGCGCCGGGCTCTCGACGAAGTCCGGCCGCAGGTTGTGGTGTGCGTGGGCTATGCAGATCCTGAGATCAATCAGGCGATGGCGTGGGCATTCAGGCGGAAGGTCCCGCTGGTCACGTGCAGCGACAGCACGCGTGATGACGAGCCGCGGCATCGGGCCAGGGAGGCTCTAAAGCGGCGGATGATCGAATTGTTTGACGCGGCCCTGATTTCCGGGAGCAGTGCTCGCGAATATATGGGCAGCCTTGGTTTGGACGACGGGCGCGTGTTTGGGCCATGGGATGTCGTGGACAACGCGTATTTCGAAGAAGGCGCCGACCGGAGCCGCTGCGACAGTCGCGCACGCCGCGTCCGTTTGGACCTGCCATCGCGCTACTTTTTCTGCGTTGCCCGCTTTGTTCCCAAGAAGAACCTGGCGGGGCTGATCGACGCTTATGCCCGCTATGCAGTTCAGGCGGGCGAGCACGCGTGGCCGCTCGTGCTCTCGGGCTCTGGGCCTCTCGATGGGGCACTCCGCGCACAAGCTGCGGCGCTCGGAGTCGGCCCGAAGGTTGTGTTCACGGGTTTCCTCCAGTACGCCGAACTTCCGGATTATTACGGTCTGGCGAGCGCATTTGTCCTGCCGAGCATTTCAGACCAGTGGGGGCTGGTTGTTAACGAGGCGATGGCGGCGGGCCTCCCCGTCATCGTATCGAGCCGCTGCGGATGCGCCCGCGATCTCGTGCGCGATGGCGAGAATGGTTTCAAGTTCGAACCAGGAGAACCGGACGTGCTCGCTGCCTGTCTCGAACGAATCGCCCGCCTTGACGATGGGCACCTGGTGGCGATGGGCATGCGGTCCCGCGAGATCATCAGCCGGTTTTCTCCGGGGGTGTTCGCTGCGGGGCTCGAAGCCGCTGTCGCGTGTGCGCTGGCGCGACGGGGCGCCCTGAAACCATGGTCGGCCCGGGCGCTGGTCAATCTGTCGGCGCTGCGTTCGCCTTCGAAGGACTGATGGCATCGTCCTTGAATTCGGGGCCGGTCTATTTTTGTTTCGCCGTTTCGACCGGCATTTCGGGCCAGATTGCCGCGACTGAGATGGTCATCCGGGGTCTGCGCGGACGGGGATGGACCTGCAGGGTGCTTTCCCAGCCTGTGCTCGATCGCGAGGGAGGAAGGGTGTTGGCGCGGTTTCGGTATGGTGCGAGGCTTTTGGCGGCCTGGATGCGCTCTCTGAGTCTGCTGCGTGCGAGGCGCGGCTGGCTTTATCTGAATTTGGGGCAGACCCGGTCGGCCTTCTTCAGGGCGACGTTTCCCTTGTTGCTCGGTTCGCTATGTCCGGGGCGCGCCCGGACCGTGATCTCACTGCACGGAAACCTGTTCCTGCGATGGCCCGACACTTCCCTCGAGACGCGGTGGTTTCGCTTCCTGCTGGGAAGGGCCGGCAGGGTCACGGTTCTGGGGGAAGGTCAGCGGGCCCGGCTGCTGGCGCTTGGAGTTCCCGATTCATGCGTCACCATCCTGCTCAATTCCTGCGCGCTGGAACCGGCATCCGTGAATTTCGTTCGGGCGAAGCATTCGGAGCCACATGGCAATGACCGCCCCGTGCGCTGTCTCCATCTGGGCGGCCTTTACTGTTCAAAAGGCTTTCCCGAATACCTCGGTGCGCTCCTGCAAATGTCGACGGAGCCCGGCATTGCCGTCAACGCGGTGCTGTGCGGGCCCCTTATCGAGGGCGATTCCTCCGATCGGTTCAATGACACTCAATCGGCGGAGCGGTGGATCGAAGGAACGATGGAGCAGATAAACCGTAGTGCGCGGGTCCGGGTGCGCTGGATCAAGGGAGCGTATGGAGCGGAGAAGGAGGCGCTCTTTCGCGAGGCTGACCTGTTCATCCTCCCCACGCATTACGCCATCGAGGCGCAGCCGCTTGTGCTTCTCGAAGCGATGGCATCCGGATGTGCAATCATTACAACGCGGGCGGGGGAAATCCCGGCAATTCTCGACGAACAGACCGCGGTGTTGTTACCTGAAGTGAGCATCCGGGCGCTCGTGACCGCTGTTGACATGCTGGTGGAGAACGGCGCCCTCAGGCGCGACCTGGCCATTGCGGCTCATGCCCGCTTCATGAAGTGCTATCAGGTCGAACGTCACCTGGATTCATGGGAGGCGCTCCTTAACGACATGGGGGCCATCCCGGCCGGCGTATGATGACAACCGGACTGTCCACGATCCGGATCGCGTTCGTTTTCGAATACGCACGCGACAACAACGACTGGATGTTCGGCTCGCTCATCGAGAGCCTCGGCGCACGGCTGCCGGGACTTCAGAGCACGTGTATTCACGGCGTCTTCCCGACCTACCGTCCGGGTGGTTTGCGTGCCGGGAGGATCGTCAACCTCGTCTGGGTCTACCTGCAGGTCGTGCTTCACCTGACGTTCTTCCATCACGATGCAGTATTGGTCCGCTCGGCGCCGCCTGGAGTGCAGCTTTGGACAATGTGGTGGGCGCGGTTTCGCAGAGTACCTGTTCTGTGCTGGATGATGGACTGCCATCCCGAGATAGAGGCGCGAAAACTGGAGAGGCTCGGGTTCACCGGGACCGCCCGCTTCTTGCGCGGCATGGACGCAAGCTTGATGCCGCGGTTTTCCGTGATCGTTGCATTGGACAAGGCGATGGCCGACTTTGTCCGCTCGCGGGCGGCTGGCGTGGAGGTGCTGGAACATCCCACCTGGAATGCAGGAGAGGCCGCCGGGATGCAGCCGGTGTCTTATCGCCCGGGTTCTGGCGCCGGACCGCTGAGGCTTGCGTATTCCGGCAACCTCGGGACGGCGCACGATTTGTCGGCGTTTTCGGGATTGCTCGACCAACTGGCCCGGCGACGGCCGGTTGAGCTCCATGTGATCGGATCGTCCGCTGCGGGCGAGGCGCGTTTTCTGGAGCTTGGATCGAAGCCGGGCGTGTCCATCAAGACCAATCCACGGGTGTCCTTCGCCGAACTCCGCGGACTCTACGAAAGATGGAAGATTGACGCCGGAGTTGTATTGCTGGCCGGGGAGTCTTGCGGCGTGGTATCGCCGAGCAAATTTTTGGGCTACATCGATTTTGGCGTGCCGCTCGTCTACCTCGGTCCGCCCGCAACGAGCACCGCCGAAGTTTGCACGCGTTTCGGAGGCGGGTTCTGGATGCCTGTCCGGGCCGGAAGCCGCGACAGCAAGGCGGTCGCCGATTCGCTGCTCGATGTGGGGCGGATGAGGGACGCCGCCAAAGGTGCCCGTGCCGCTGCGGCGCATTTTGCGGGTTTGAACGCCGATTCTCTTGCCGACATGCTTCTCCCTCGGCTGGAAAGACTGCCAGGGATTGCCGCGGCCATGCAGTACCGACAAAATGGACGGCAGGTCGCGTCATGAAGCGGGCGCTGGATCTGGTGGTTGCTTTTGGAGCATTGGTAATGCTTTCGCCGTTGCTTTTTGCAGTCGCGCTGTTTGTGCGGAACAGGCTGGGGTCGCCCGTGCTGTTTGCACAGAAGCGGCCCGGGCGGGGCGGGCGACTGTTTACGCTTTGGAAGTTCAGGACCATGACGGAAGCGCGTGACGCGAACGGAACGCCGCTCTCCGACGGGGAACGGCTGACGCGCTTCGGACGCTGGTTGCGCGCCACGAGCATCGATGAGCTGCCGGAGTTGTGGAACGTGGTGCGCGGCGAGATGAGCCTGGT
>PMKA01000326.1 GCA_003157575.1 Opitutia bacterium | reverse complement strand
TCAACATTGATGTCGCCATGCCCGTGAACCCAGGTCCACTGGCCGCCGTGGAAATATCCCAACGGCGCTTGATCAAACTTGAAAAACATCGCGTACAGAGGGTGGTGGGTTTGCCCGGCGAGTTCGAGAATCCGCTGTGCTTCGCGTTCGTCGGCGGGATGAACGAGGGCCAATGAGGTGTAATAATAGACCGCACCACCGGTATAGGTGCAGACCACCACGGAGTTGGCCGGAGCGTGCGTTGCCAGCCACAACGCATTGTCAGAATACGCTTCATTCCCCAGCCCGGAATCGAGGACAGGCAGCCGCGAGCCCACGACAATCAGCCAAAGAACAAGGGCGGAGGCTCCCGCCGTCCCGAACAACCAACGCCAATGGGCTTTATCTTGCTGAGCGTTTCCCAATGTTCGGCTCCAAAGTTCGCGAAGGACGAGGAGAGCTCCGATCACCAGCGGCGGCATCGCGGGGATCAGGAAGCGGAGATACCACCAAGTCTCGTGGGTAAAATAGTAGCTGGCATAGACGCAGAGATATGCGCCGGGCCAGACAACCAACACCAATCGGTCGCGGAGCGGCTGCTTTCTCAGGAAGAACACGCCCGCAGCCAGGAAGACCACGGGGGTAAGCACGCAGGGAAACCAAATCAGGTAGTGAAGCAGCGTGGGCCGAACCCATTCCCACTGGAAGAGGCCGGTCACGTTCCCGTATCCGGTCATGAACGGTCTGCCATACAATTGCCAGTTGTACAATGCATCAACGATGCCGAGGGGAAGTCCTGCGAGCGCCCATGGAACGACATTGCGGAGAGAAAACCGCATCGCAATCAACAGGGCGGGTATCATCAGCACATTTGTCGGGCGGATCATGACCGCCATTCCAGTCGCGATGCCGCACACAAGCGGCAGGGCACGCGCCCATGCGGAACCGCCGCCGGCCTCGCTGGCTGTTTCTGCCGGCCGATTTCCGATGCGCAAGGCGACCGCCAGGGCGATGCACACCCATACAGCTGCCGCAACATCGCTCATCGGTTGGAGCCCCATGAAGATATAGACGGGGCAGAGCGCGATCAACGCGGCCGACAGGAGAGCCCAGGCATAATCCAGCCCGAGTTGGCGGGCGAGCAGGTAGGTCAGGATGATGCCGGCAAGAAGGTCGAGGAGGATCAGAGAGGGCAGGGCAATGCCCGAGGGAAGAGTGGCGAAGGCCAGACACATGAGGACCGGAAGCCCGACAGGATAGGTGGGCACCATGTACTCCTTGCCGATGGGATCACCGCGATGCAGTGCATAACCGGGAGGGACGAAGCACGAGGGATCCAGCCGACCTGGGCCGGTTGACCATGATTCTTCTGGCGGGCGCGGAAGAGGCGCCGCCAATTGCAAATGGCCGAGCAACTTCGCACTGCCGAGATAGCCCGCCGCGTCGGCTCCACCGGCGATCGTGTCGAGGTGTGCGCTCATCAGCAACAGGTAGGAGGCCAGCGCGAAAATCGGCAGACATCGTAATTCCACTTGCGTGGGAACCAGTTCAAACTCGGCGAGCGTGAATTTCGGGGGGCTGCAAGCGAAAGAAAGGGAGGCGAACAGGACCGCAGCCACAGCCCAGGCCGGCCACGACCAGAGCAGTTTCCCAACAGCGTGTGAACCGGCGGCGTATTCCACGACCGAGCGGACATGAACGGCTCCGAGCGGTTTAACCAAAAAACGGCCCGGCGGAGCCGGAAAGTTCAGCCGATGCCAGCGATGGTCGGCGGGCACACGGCCCTGGAGCGGTTCAACGCGGCGCCCGTCGGGCTGTTCCAGCACGACCGACCCGGCGTCCCGCGCATTGTCATCGCACCTGGCGTAGAGCGATACGAATCCCGAGGCTCCTTCGGTCCATCCATCCGTGGACAGCGTGGGACGCGCACTGAACGGCAGAAGACGGCGCACCCCGGGGTCTTTGAGACGCTGAGTGACTTCGACGAGCTCGGCGGGCGGAATTCCCCGGAGCAAATTGGGATTCCCGTCTTGCAGGTATTGTCTCACGGCCGCTGCGCGCGGCTCGCCCGCGAGAGGGAAATCGGTCTCACCGGTCCGGAAAATTCCTCGGTGGAATCCGAACACGAGGGCTCCGGCAAGGAGAAACTGCGCGATCACACGCCAGCGCCCCACCACCGGCGTTTTCCTCGGCACAAGGAATCCCAGCACGATCAACGCGGTAGCTTCCAGCACCGCAACCCAAAGCGAATCCCAGCTTTCAAAGAGGGCCACCGGGCAGGTGAACGCTATGATAAGTTGGACGACCGAACTGGCGGCGAGCACCAATTGCGCCGGACGCGATTCACGCAGGCAGCGGCTCAACAGACCGACGATTACCACGATTACGGCGGTCTCGAATATCGTATTGGCAACTCGAATTACTTCCGCATCCCATTGCCCGTTCCAACGGGTGAGGAGTGTGGCCCAGCCGGCCGGAGTGAGCCAGGCGCCCCTGCCGGAAGCGGCATCGGCAACTGTTTCCAACCAACGGAAGTCCGCCGGGACATCGATGCCTCTTTGGATGGTGGTCCTAAACTTCAGGGCAAACAGGCCCGCTGCGAGTGAGGCAAGAGGCAACAGTTTGCCGCGGCACAGGTTGATCCAAAGCATGCGGAACTTTTGGTTTGTGATCACTTTAGCTTCTTGGCGAGTGCGGAGTCGGGATTGCGCGCCCAAGCGGGCAGCCGAGCGTTCCAACCTCCGCTGTCAACCACAAACAACATACTATTGCGAATAGTAGCGCCGGCGGGCCTTTACCTGAACGATTCGCTTTTCGGGCAGAATGTATGCGCTCAGGTGCCCGCCGATGACGCAGCCGGTGTCGATCCCGATGTACCATTTGAGCCTTTAAACCTCCGGCCGCGTGGTGTGGCCATACACGACAAAGGGCGGCCCGTTCCAGAGGTCGGCCCAGAAGGGGGCATCAGGCAAATCGGCGCGCTTTCGAGGCCGCCCCTCGTTGTCGATCACCTGGATCCGGGTCACAACCGATGCCGGCTGCTTCTGCCAGGGTTCGGAGGGGAGGAACCCGCCGTGGACAAAAACCGTGTTCAACTCCGGGACCTCGTACGTCACCAGCATGGACTCGATATAGGTCCAGTCCTCGGGGCGAAGCTGGGCGAAGGTCACATCGTCATTCTCCTTCAGATAATTCCGGTCCTTCGTGCGCCGGTAGTTCAGGAGGCGGAGCTCATGGTTGCCAAGAAGTGCCAGCGCCTTTGTGTTCCGTGCGAGGTCGAGCACTTTCAGGCTGTCCGGACCCCGGTTGATCAGGTCGCCCAGCAGGATGATCCGGTCGTCCCTGGCCAGGGAAAGGCGGTCCAGCAGTTCTGCGAACTCGGCGTGGCAGCCGTGGATGTCGCCGATGGCGATGAGGCGTCCGTTCATTTCAAATCAAACGCGCGGGTCCCGGAGACGAGGCGCGGAGAAAAGAGAGCGGCAGGCTGTTTCCCTGAGTTTTCGCATCGCAATGGCTCATCTTGTCGGCTCCGTGTCTTTGATAAAGGGGCGGTTTCGCTTTTGGCAGTCCAGGAGGACCCGAAGTCCGAAAGGCTGCTGGATGATTAATTTGCTAGCGTCACACCGGCGGCCAAGTAAACACAAAACCCATGGAATTGAGTCTTCAGCCGCTCGCGCCAAAATCGCGGCTCACCAACCAGCCGTTTGCGGAAGGAGACCGGGTGGTGAGCTATCTCGTCCGCTCGCTCACGAACGAGGTGGAACGGCACGACGTGCTTTTGGCGGAGGACGTGGGTTATCGGCCCGAGGGTTTTGTGTTTTGCCGGTGGGTGCAGTTGTTCAGGCCGCGTCTGATCGAGGAGAATCACGAACGGGCGCTGAAGCTGTCCGCCGAGAGCCTATTTCTGACGCTGGCCGACCCGGCGAACGAGCCGGACCCGGCAAACACGCCCCTGCTGCAGTTCCTGGCGCTGATGCTGGAGCGCAAACGTCTCCTGAGGCCGCGCGGCGTCACGCCGGATGGCGCGCGCAATCTGTTCGAACATGGAAAGACCCACCAGATGTACGAGATACCCGCCGGCGAGCTGACTCCGGAGTTCTTCGTGAAGATCCAGGAGCAACTGGGGGTGCTGGTAGGACCGCCAAAGAAGACGACAGCCGGCGCCCGCTCGGAACCGTCGACATCGCCGCCTGCCGCGGCCGCGCCTGGGAACGTGGAGTCCTGATCCGGGTTTCCATGGCGAAGATGGAGCGCCCCAGTCTGGAGTGCTCGAATTCCAAGAGGCTGGCTGCCAGCCGGACAGAGAACGCACGCGGCCGGCGGTGGGTTGCCGACGAGTCGTTGACTCGGAACCTTTTCCTCAAGTCGATGTATTACAGGGTGACCCCCAAGCCCCATCCTTGACCCGGACCCAGATCGTGCCATATCGCAACCCCGTGTCGCCTGAGGCCAAAAACACCGGAACAATTCAAAGATACGCCCATCAAAGTGGAGTGGAACGTATGTCTATGAAAGCCCAGGATTTGGCGTTGGACCGTCTGCTTGTCGACCGATTCAAGCAAGGGGATCAGTCGGCGTTCGAGGAGATGGTCGAGCGCTACTGGGGCCGGATTTACTCGATGGTCAACCAGCTCCTGCGCAATACCCAGGATGCTGAAGAGGTTACGCAGGATACGTTCATCCGGGCGCACCGCGGGCTCGTGAATTTCCGGGGCGATTCGGCATTTTCAACGTGGTTGTACCAGATCGCCACCTACCTTGCGCGCAACCGCTATTGGTATTGGTGGCGTCGTCGTCGGGACCAGACGGTTTCCTTCGACCAGCCGGTCGGGACCGATGGAGAGGTGACGCTTGCGGAGGTTTTTCCCGCCGAACTGGAGACGCCGGGGGACGCCACGGTCAGCCAGGAATTTGTCAACCGGATCAGCGAGTGCATGGATAAACTCGGCGCCAAGCACCGCGAGATCCTGGTTCTGCGCAACATCAAGAACATGTCGTACGAGGAGATCGCCGAGATTCTCGACATCAGCGTCGGCACGGTGAAGAGCCGTATCGCGCGGGCGCGAGAAAGTCTGCGTGCCAAAATGGGGGATGAATTCAAATGAAAGAATCCAAGTTTATTGAACTCCTCAACCTTTACATCGACGCGCAGATTTCGCCGGAAGATGCGACGTTGCTGGAGGAGGAGATTCTTCAGAATCCGCGTCGCCGCCAGATCTACAGCCAGTATTGCCGGATTCATCGGGCCTGCACGATTGCGCTGGAGCAACATCCGGCGGGAAGCGAAGCGCAGCCGGAGCCGGGCGAGGTTGTCGCATTCAAGGAGCCGCGTCGCGCCCGTTGGGGATATTATGCCGCGGGCATGGCTGCCGCAGCGTGTGTGACGCTTCTGGCGGTGCATTCGTTCGTCCGTCAGGGTGTCGGCTCTTCCGCGCCCGCGGTTGCGGCTGTGCAAAAGGCGCCGGCGCTCGCGAAATCGACGCCCGATGTCTCTCCCGCGCGTGCGGTTGCCGCTGTCGCGCCCGTGCTGCCGAGGATGGACGGTTTCCTTGCCCAACGAGTGCATTTCATGGGAACCGCGGGCGGATCGTTTTTCGCGGCAACCGGCGCGGACAAGACTCCGTTTTATGTGCCGATGCTGCCTGTGCCGACACTTCGGGCGACATCCCGCCAGAGCATCGAGGATTTTGTGTTTTCCCACGACTCGGCGGCGCCGGAGAACTTGAAGATATTCCGGTCGCACGAGACTGGTGGCGACGAGGAAGAGGAGCGCGCTGCATTCGAGTTTCAGCGCTAGGAACCTGTCGGGCTTCGCCCTCCAGGTTCCTGGGGGAGGGCGGATTTTTCTTCAATTCTCCTGCTCCAGCCATACGTATTTATAGGGATGGTGGTCGAGCAGGGTCGGGTGCCAGCCATGCACCGACGGCCGGATGAGGAAGACGTGGGTATAGTAATAGACCGGTATAATCGGCGCCGCATCCAGCAGCATGGATTCCGCGCGTTGAAGCATCTCGTTCCGGGCCTGCCCATCGGCGGCATGGGCGGCTTCGGCGAGCAGGCGGTCATACGCCGCGTCGGACCAACCGGTGAAATTGTTGTCGCTGTCTGACGCCCAGATCCCGAGGAACGACGCCGGGTCGGCGTAGTCCCCGATCCACACCGAACGCAGAATCTGGAAACTGCCCGTTCGGCGCGCATCCTGGGTGCTCTTAAGTTCCTGGTTCACGAGGCGGACCTCGACCCCGAGTTCGCGGCGCCACATCTCCTGGATTGTCTCGGCGATGATCTGGTGGCCCTCCGAAGAGTTGAAGAGCAACTCGAATGGCGGCAAACCGCGCCCGCCGGGATGGCCGGCCTCCTCCAGCAGGCGCCGCGCCCCGGGAAAGTCGGTGGGAATTCCGGCGGGAGGGACATAGCCGCCCATTCCCGGAGGAACAAATGCATTGGCAGGGACCTGGCCGCCGCGAAGTACATGCTCGACGATGGCGCGACGGTCGACTGCCATCGCCAGGGCGCGGCGAACGCGGGGATCGTCGAGGAAAGGCTGGCGGACGTTGAAACGATAGAAGTAAATTCCGAGGTAGGGATCGATGCGGAGGAGTGGCGATCGGGACTTGCGGTAGGCATCGATCTTGGCCGGCGGCATTGCCTCCGTGAGGTGAAGCTGGCCGGCCCGGAAGGCGCGTTCCTCGGCGTCGAGGCTGTCGATCGGATAAAAGTGAATTGCGTTGAGGCGGACGGCCGCCGCATCCCAGTAGGTGGGCGATTTCTCGACGATAACGACCTGGTTGTGCCGCCAGGCTTTCAGGACGAACGGGCCGTTTCCGACAAAGCGGCCAGGTTGTGTCCACGGGTTTCCAGGCTGATCCACGGCGCCATAGCGCGCGAGCGTGGCGACAGGCACCGGAAGCCAGACCGGTTGATTGAGCAGAGAAAGAAAATTGGGCGTGGGACAATTCAAGGTGATCCGCAGGGTGCGGGCGTCGGGAGCCGCGAAGCCCACGGCGTCAAAATCGGCCAGGCGGCCGCGGTGGAAGGCCTCGGCGTTCAGCACGGGATACAGCATCGTCGCATTCGGGGCGCCGAAGGATGGCGTGAGAACGCGGCGAAACGACGCGACAAAGTCGGCGGCGGTGACCGGCCCGCCATCGGACCAGCGCGCATCGCTCCGCAGATGGAAGACATAGACGAGACCATCGTGAGAGACGTCCCAGGATTCGGCGACCCCGGGGACCGGGTGAAGATCCACGGGATCCTCGGCGACGAGGCCTTCGAGGAGAGCGGAGAGGACGCTGTACTCACACGTCCACGTTGCCAGATGAGGATCGAGATCAGTCAATTCCGGTCCGATGCCGCGATGGAGGACCTGTTCGCGGTCTCCTCGCTGAACATTGGTCTCGCGAGCGCCGCAGGATGTCAGGGCCGCCGTCAGAACGCAAAGACACGCCTGGAAAAGGAATCCGGCGAGGATGCAGGCCGGCCCGGCCTTCGAGTCCAGGTTCCGCAGCTGGGGCATCCGGCTAGTTCTTTTCGATCAACGCCACGGCGTAAGCGGCGATCGCGAGGCCGCGGCCCAATTCGCCAACGCCCTCGTTGGTGGTGGCCTTCAATCCGATGGCGTCGATGGGCAGGCCGCTCGAATTCGCGAGAACGAGCTTCATGTCTCCGACGTGCGGGAGTATTCGCGGCCTTTCGGTGACCACCGTGGCGTCGACGTTCACGGGAGTCCACCCGCGCTGACGGAGTTCGAGCACGACCTGCTGAAGGAGGAGCTGGGAGCTGATGTTCTCGTAGGCGGGATCCGTCGTCGGGAAGAAATGGCCGATGTCAGGAAGACCGGCGGCGCCGAGAAGCGCATCGCAGATCGCGTGGGTCACGCAGTCGGCGTCCGAGTGGCCGTCGAGTCCGTAATCGGTGTCGAACCGCACGCCTCCGAGCACGAGCGGGCGACCGGCCACGAGACGATGAATATCATAACCATTGCCGATTCGGAATGACATTGGGATTTATTGTTATGCGGACGGCGCTCCGGCGCGACTCAAAAGAAATTCCAGATAGTCCAGATCGGACGGTGCAGTGAGTTTCGGGTTCGGATGCGGGTTTTCAAGCAGGCTGACCCGCGCGCCGAGATGCTCGACGGCCTGGACATCGTCCGTGATTCGCAGGCGGCGCCGCTGCACCAGGGCGTAGGCCCTTGCGATGAGTTCGCGTTCAAACACCTGCGGCGTCTCCATGGCCCAGAGACGGGCTCGATCCAAAGTCGCGGTTCGCACGCGCACCGGCGCGCATGAGAGGGCGGCCTTTGCAGGGGGACGCGACACGCCGATCTGTTTGATCGTGTCTGTCACGCGATGCGCCAGGGCCACGGCGCCATCGCGGCGCACCATCCGCAACATGGAGACAAGCTGGTCGGCCCGCACGAGCGGCCGGGCGCAATCGTGGATGAACACGAAATCGATGTCGTCCGGCAGCGCCGCCAGGGCGTTCGCCACCGAATCCTGGCGTTCGCGGCCGCCCTTCACAAAAAGCGCCGGGGTTGGCGCGTAGCAGGAGAGTTCGAGGGATTGGCGCGCGTCCCGGTAGACGATCACATAAAAGTCAGCCGTGCCGCTCTCGACGAACGCCGCGGCGGAACGGGCGAAAACCGGACGCCCCGCCAGGGGCGCCAGTATCTTGTCGGCCACGGCGACTTGCATGCGGCGGCCCTGCCCGGCGGCGAGAAGAATGGCTGCGGTGCGGCTCATGGAGAAAAAGGCTGAAAGCTGAAAAGGCTGAAGGACTGAAGGACTGAAGGGCGGAAAGGCTGAAAAGCGGAAGGGCGGGAAACGGGGCGTTGGTTGCGATGAACGGTCAGGTTGATTCAGGCATTCAATTTTTCAGCACTTCAGTCTTTCAGCCCTTCAGTCCTTCAGCCTTTTTCTCCGAGCTCGGCGAGGATGGCGGCGGCGGCCGCGGCCGGATCGGAGGCCTTGAAGATTGGGCGCCCCACAACGATGAAGCTTGCTCCGGCGAGCGCGGCTTCACCTGGCGTCATCACGCGGGTCTGGTCATCACCGGCTCCGATGCCGGCGGGGCGGATGCCGGGCACGATGAGCTTGACGCCGGCCGGCAAACGGGCGCGCAGCGGCTTGATTTCGAGCGGCGAGCAGACGAACCCGTTCAAGCCACAATCGACACCCAATTGGGCGAGACGCAGGACCTGGGCTTCAGGTGTGGCGGCGACGCCCACTTCGCGCAGGTCCTGTTCGCCCAGGGAAGTCAGCACCGTCACTCCCAGCAAAAGCAATTCGGAGGCAAATTCCTGCTGAGCCTTGACCGCCCGGCGCATCATCTCGCGGCCGCCGCCAGCGTGGAGGGTGAGCATCTTAATCGGAAGGCGGGCGGCGGATTCCACGGCCCGCGCGACCGTGTTGGGGATATCGTGCAGCTTGAGGTCGAGAAAAACGCTGAAACCCATTCCAGCGACTTCCCGAACGCAGTCCGGTCCGCAGGCGCTGAACATCTCCAGGCCGATCTTGACCCACTGGACGCGTCCGGAGAGCCGGTTCAGGACCGGCGCGACTTCGCGGGGAGACGGGGCATCAAGGACGAGAATGAGGTCGCATGCCATGGAGTGACATGAATGACACTAACGCACACAAATTGAAGTAGAAAAACGGATTAGTGTTTATTCCCGCATGCGAGTGGATAAGTCCTTTGGCCGAGTGAGCCCGTCTCGAACCGTCACGATCTTCTCTCCTGCAAAGATCAACCTGTTTCTCGCCGTCACCGGGCGGCGGAGCGACGGTTATCACGATCTTGTGTCGGTTGTGGCGCCGCTCGATTTTGGCGATGTGCTCGCGGCAGAAATAAGAGGAGGCGGGCTGGAGACCAGAGAGCGGAAGGAGGAGACCGGAGAACCGACACCGGAGGATGGAGCGCACTTCAGCCTGGTGTGCGACAATCCCGAGGTGCCGGTCGACGGCAGCAACCTGGTCCTGAAGGCGGCGGAGGCGTTTGCAGGCGCGACAGGATGGAAGGAACCGGTCTTGTTTCGGCTGACGAAGCGCATTCCGGTCGGATCGGGCATGGGAGGGGGAAGCAGCAACGCAACGGCGGCGCTGTTGATGTTGAACGAGCTGAGCGGCGCGAACCTCGGTCGTGCAGAACTGGCGGCGTTGGCGGCAGGCGTTGGGTCGGACTGTCCGCTGTTTTTGGAGGGCGGGCCGGTCATCATGCGTGGTCGGGGCGAGCGGGTTGAAGCCCTGCCCGAGGCGGCGGCTGGTCGGCTGCGCGGACGGGCGGTGCTTGTATTCAAGCCCAGCATTGGAGTGAGCACGGCCTGGGCTTACGAGCGCATGGCAGCCGGCGCTCCTCAGAGTTACATGCCTGCTGTCGAAGCAGAGAGGTGCGTCGCTTCATGGACCGCCGGCAATGCGGATGCAGCGGAGTTGCTGTTCAATAATCTTGAGCCGGCAGTCTTCCGGAAATTCCTGGCGCTTCCGGTGTTGCTGAATTCCCTGCGCTGCCGCTTTGGCCTGTCGCCGAGGATGAGCGGGAGCGGAAGCGCGTGTTTCGCGCTTTTGCCGGACGAAGCGCCCGCGCATGAGATTAGCGCGGCGATCCGCGAAGCCTGGGGACCGGCCTGCTTTGTCCAGAAGACGGCGATCGCCCAGCGGGACGCAACCCCGCGACTCACTGCATTGTAGGGAGATCCGGGCACTCGGGTTGGCGACGAGGTCGGGTGCCCTGCGGTTCACGCCATTTTAACACCACGGGGGGCCGGTTGGGGCGGAAATCCGGCAGATCCGAGTTGACCCTCCGCATTTGGAGCCGGATAAAGAACTTCCCGCGTCTGCGATCCCCAATTGTCGCACCGCCCAAACGTTCGTCTTCCGCGATGGAGCTTCGCTCGAAAACCGAAATCACAGTCCAGGGAATCTCCGCATCCAATGGCATCGCCTATGGAGAGGTCTTCTTATATTTGCAGACGGACCTGGAAGTACCAGCCTACATGGTCGACCCAAGCAAGCGGATCGAGGAGATCGCCCGCTTCGACCAGGGGTTGGTCGCCACGCGGCAGCAGATCACGAAGATCCGGAACGAGGTGGAACAGAATCTGGGCCCCGACGAGGCCCGTATCTTCGATGCCCATCTGATGGTTCTCGAGGACCAGGCGTTGATCGGCGAGACGATCCGCGAATTCGAATCCAGCGGCACCAACATCGAGACCTGCTTCAACAATGTCTCGCAGCGGTATATCAAGGCGTTCGACGAGATCAACGACGAGTACCTGCAGGAACGCGCCGGCGACATCCGCGACGTGGCGCAGCGGGTGTTGCGGAACTTGTTGGGCCAGGCGGCGCATCATTTGGGGGAACTGGCTGAGAAGCGCGTGGTTGTCGCCAACGACATCACGCCTTCCGATGCCGCGGGGATCAACCGGAGCGCGGCGATCGGCATTGTCACCGATGTCGGCAGCAAGACCAGCCATGCAGTCATTGTTGCGCGTTCGATGAAGATCCCGGCCGTCGTCGGAGTCCGGGATCTCACGACGCGGATCAACAGCGGCGACCGGGTGTTGGTCGACGGTTATGAAGGAGTGGTGATCGTCAACCCCACCGAGCAGACGCTTTTTCGCTACGGCCGTATACAGACAGAGAAGAAGGGTTTTGAGTCGCGGCTGCAGGCCTCCTGCCGTCTGCCTTCCCAAACGCTCGATGGAGTGCACGTCGTCCTGCGGGCGAACCTGGAAAAGATTGAGGAGAACGGTTTTCTCCGGGACTCGCAGGCGGAGGGCGTCGGACTTTTTCGGACGGAGTACCTGTACCTAAACTCTTCGAGCCTGCCGGGCGAAGAGCAGCAGTTCGCGGTCTACCAGGCCATCGTCACCGCCGCCGCGCCGAATCCCGTTGTGATCCGAACGCTCGACCTCGGCGGCGACAAGCCGCTGGAGGGCATTCCNNCATGATGTATCCGATGATCAGCGGGGTGGACGAGTTGGTGCGCGCAAATTCGATCCTGGCGGAGGCGAAGGATGAGCTTCGGAAGCGAAATGTCGCGTTCGACGAGAAGATGGAGGTCGGCAGCATGATCGAG